>NZ_JAPDBZ010000338.1:0-512 GCF_027705505.1 Aeromonas sp. QDB56 | reverse complement strand
CTAAATAACTGATCCCAATAGTGCTACACCTTCGCTGTGCCATAGCCATTCCCCGGGAAAGGAGACACGGTATCCATGAAGTGTTTCACTCGGGCCAGCAGGTTTGCCATCCCTCTGCATTGATGATTGCGCGTGATGGTTTCATGTAACTTGTGCCATAGCCGTTCTATGTGATTAACCCAAGGGCTGTAAACTGGCTGGAACACCAGGCAGAACTTGGGATTCTTCTTCAACCATCGCTCGGTCTGTTTGCTTTTGTGAATGATGTAGTTATCGAGGATCAACGTGATGGTTTTGGCTCGTCGGTAGTGGTGGCGCAGCTTTTCCAGCATGGCAATAAACAGCGATGAGTTTTTCTTGATCCCGCTGACGTAAAGTACCCTTCCGTTGCCTGCGTGGAGAACGCCTGCCAGATAATGCTTGGCATTCTGCCCCGGTGTGACAACCCGCTTTTGCTGCGCTCTGAACATCCAGTCGGCTCCTAATTTGGGATTGAGGTCTATATCGACTTC
>NZ_JAPDBZ010000337.1:0-516 GCF_027705505.1 Aeromonas sp. QDB56 | reverse complement strand
ACAGCCTTGCTCCCCCAACTCAAGTCGCATTTATGAATAATTAGTCAAAAATGTGCTTATCTGAACAGCATTGCCCTGATGGGGCAGGAAGTGCGCCTGGGCCTCTCCCCTGCCGACATGGTGCTGCTCATCACCACCCTCATGGTCTGTAAAGTGACCTTCAGCAGCGGCCGCACCCACGCCCTGCACGGCGCCACCCATCTTGTGCTGTTTGTCGTTTACCTGTTCCTGATGTTTGAACACGGATAAGGCTGCCAGCACTCACCCCGTGCTGTTCGTGGTTTATCTGTTCCGGATGTTTGAACACGGATAAGGCCGCCACCACCTGCCTGCTGCCACTCTGCGCAGCGCGCTTCCGATGGCCAAGCACAGGAGCGGCGCCCAAAGCCCAGAAATGAAAAGACCGCCCCATGGGCTAATGCCGATCAGTTAAGGATCCATTCATGTACAGGATCTTTAGCAGCAACCAATTGAAATAGATATAAAAATGGCTTCGATTGTGATCTGATTTTATCG
>NZ_JAPDBZ010000336.1:0-518 GCF_027705505.1 Aeromonas sp. QDB56 | reverse complement strand
CTAAGATTTTTGTCGCCACGCTTGCTGATACCCTTCAGGTTTGCCCGGCCCCCAGTACTGTACTGGCGTGGCACCAATCCGACTGACGCCGCGAAATCACGACTACATCGATAGTGTTTTCCGTCACCGAGCTCGGCGGCCAACACGCTGGCAGTGATCGGGCCGACACCAGGGATTGTCATCAGACGCTGACCAAGATCGTCATCGCCAAGCTGGCTGGCCAGTTCCTTGTCGATCTCGGCAATTTGCTGCTCCAGATACTTGAAATGGGCATGCAGCCTCTCCAACATGGTAATCAGTCGCGCTGGTAACTCGTGTTCAGCCATCACAGAAGGCAGGCGCTTGATGGCGGCATGACCGACGGGCAGACTGATGCCAAATTCGAGTAAAAAGCCGTGTATCTGGTTCGATGCCTTAACCCGATCGCGCACAAACGATTCGCGCACACGATGCAGTGCTCCCAACGTTTGCTGGCTTTCGGTCTTGGGCGTTACAAACCGCATGGAGGGACGGCAGGC
>NZ_JAPDBZ010000335.1:0-525 GCF_027705505.1 Aeromonas sp. QDB56 | reverse complement strand
AAAAGAGAGTAATAGATCAGAACGGCCGATCGCCGTCAAGCACTGAAAATAGCAAAATCAGGTGCGGAATGACGGTTCTATCCCGTTGCCTGGATCCTGGGCATCCCGGGCAGTGAAGCGCTGCAGGCCGGCTCCATCATGGCGACCAAGCTGGTGACCAACGAGTTTGTGGCCATGATGGATCTGGGCAAGATTGCCGCCGAGCTCTCCCCGCGCACCGTCGGCATCCTCTCCATCTTCATGGTGTCGTTCGCCAACTTCAGCTCCATCGGCATCATTGCCGGTGCGGTGAAGGCGCTCAACGAAGAGAAGGGCAACATGGTTTCCCGCTTCGGTTTGAAGCTGGTCTATGGCTCCACCCTGGTGAGCCTGCTCTCCGCCGTTATCGCCGGTGTGATGATCTAGGTCCTCCCCCCGCGCTGCTCATGACGACCCCCTGCCTTGGCAGGGGGTCTAATGAGATGGTCACCCCCACCCTGTGAGCGGTACGCTGACAGGGTGTTTTTCTTTCAGGAGAGGCCATCA
>NZ_JAPDBZ010000334.1:0-533 GCF_027705505.1 Aeromonas sp. QDB56 | reverse complement strand
CTCGATGAAGAAACGATGAGGTTAAGTGTGACGAGCGTATTGTCCGAAAAACAGGTGCTGATCTAGGGGCGCTTACAAGAGGTGTACCCTCAGACCCTCAGACCCTCAGACCCTCAGACCCTCAGACCCTCAGACCCTCAGACCCTCAGACCCTCAGACCCTCAGACCGTCAGACCGTCAGACCCTCAGACCGTCAGACCTTCAGACCCACAGGCTCTCGGGCCATCAACCTCTCGGACTGCCATCCCCTCAGTCGATATTCTGTGCGATGCGCCACAGCACGCCGGCGGGATCGTACAGACAGAACTCCTTCATGCGCCACGGCTGGGTGACGAGCTCCGTGACCCGGACGCCGTAGCGGGCGGCGACCTGGCTCGTCTCCACTTGGGCCTGCCAGGCGGCCACGTCCTCCACCAGGAGGTGCATCATGAGCTGCTCGGCCAGCCCCGGGGGATTGCCAGGGCGGGATCGCACTTTGTTAATGAAATTTGAACAGGCAGATCGTCTGTGATCTAATCGCGTCTCCATGCAGG
>NZ_JAPDBZ010000333.1:0-536 GCF_027705505.1 Aeromonas sp. QDB56 | reverse complement strand
TTAAAATCGTACTTGGCGCCGCTCAACTGATCGATACTTGATCAACTAGCGCAAAGAATGATCATGCGTCGGCCCTGTATCCCGGCCCATTTAAAGTCAATTCCCGAGCGGTCTCCCCACAGCCCCATCGGGAATTGGCTTTTCAGCCTAATAAAACCTAAAAAAACTGGAAAATGGAGTGTTCGCTATGATTGGAATCGAGTTACTTGTGGTGCTCGCCGCTATCTATCTGGGGGCCCGGATAGGCAGCATAGGTATCGGCTTTGCCGGTGGTCTGGGGGTATTGGTGCTGACCTGGGGGCTGGGCATGCCCATCCCGAGCGATCAGCTGGTGACTTATCTCCCGTGGGACGTGATCATGATCATCGCGTCCGTCATCTGCGCCATCGCCTGTATGCAGCTGGCCGGCGGGATGGATTATCTGGTGCACCTGGCCGAAAAAGCCCTGCGCAAGAATCCCGGCCTTGTTGCACAATTCCAAAGCAGGACAGCAGTCTCTCAGGCGCCGATTTCGCTCAGTTGACCTGTTGTCGTAC
>NZ_JAPDBZ010000332.1:0-542 GCF_027705505.1 Aeromonas sp. QDB56 | reverse complement strand
GTCGAGATCTTAACTAACTGTTTATTTTTATGGCCCAGAAGTCTTTGCTCGACTACCTTGAATCAATTCCAGACCCACGCAATCAGGCCAAGTGCTCGCATATCTTGTCAGAGGTTGTTTTCATGGCCATCTGCGCCATGATGTGCGGTTTTGATACTTGGAGCGAGATTACCTTGTTTGCTCAAGAGCGAGAGCCATGGTTCCGGCGCTGGTTGAGCTTGCCTGGCGGCATTCCATCACACGACACATTCAACCGCATTTTTGCCACTCTGCCTCCCGCCAGTCTGAAATCCATTTTTCAAGCGTGGATCGGCGACATCATGGGCGATGATAAGCTGGTTGGCCAACTAGCGGTTGATGGTAAAGCTCTTCGTGCTACCGCTAAAGGGCGAGGTGCCAACGCTGTTCATATGGTCAATGTCTGGTCAACTGAGCTGGGGATGTGTGTTGGCCAGCAAAAAGTCGCTGACAAATCTAACGAGATCACGGCAATACCTGAGCTACTCCAACTTCTTGAATTAAAAGGGTGTTTAGTCAGTATT
>NZ_JAPDBZ010000331.1:0-546 GCF_027705505.1 Aeromonas sp. QDB56 | reverse complement strand
CCCCCATCAGCGTCTGAGCTACCCGTCTTTTCATCACCAGCGACAACAGGCTGGCCCACACCAGCCCCTCGGCAATGGCTTTCTGACCTGTCACAAAGCCCTTGAGCCGGTTGTGCGACTTCCACTCCTTAAACAGCAGCTCCACCTGCCAACGACAGCGGTACAGGCTCATCACCCGCTCTGCTGGCCATGCCTCTCGTGGCAGATTGGTCATCCAGATACAGAACCGTTTCTCCTCGGCAAACCAGCGTCGGATCAGCCGATACTCGAACTTGCCCGATTTCACCACCATATCCAGTACCTCTGCCCGACAGTGCCGCCGTCCAGCATCCTTGAGTGACAGGCCCGCCAGCTTCGGCACTTCCCGTTCGTCACCGCGCCATGCCCGGATAATCTTCGGGTTCAGGCTCTTACTACCCCTGACCAGATAGAAACCGCCCGCCTCGTTTAGTTTCGCAAAGTAGGCCATATCGATGTAACCCGCGTCCGCCAACAGCAGGCTGTTATTGAGCCGCTCGGGCTCAGGCAGGAACTGGCGCTCTGACG
>NZ_JAPDBZ010000330.1:0-560 GCF_027705505.1 Aeromonas sp. QDB56 | reverse complement strand
GTAAGCGCCGTTAAATCGACGTACTTGCCCTAACGGTATTGCGCCACTTTTTTTGAAATCGGCTCCAACGCCACATTCCACGGTAGCAGCGCTTCCAGCTTTTCCAGGCTGTCCGCGTCGCCGATCCGCTCCAGCACATAATTGATATACGCTGACGGCTCCAGCTGATTGGCCTTGGCTGTTTCCAGCAGCGAGTAGCAGGTCGCGCTCGCCTTCGCTCCTTGCGCGCTATCGGCGAACAACCACGCCTTGCGACCCACCGCAAACGGGCGGATCGCGTTTTCCGCCAGCACGTTGCTGATATGCAGATCGCCGCGCATGCAGTAACCTACCAGGCAAGACCACTGTCCCAGCGTGTACTCCATCGCTTTTCTCGTCAGCGACCCTTTCATCACCTTGCCGATCTGCTCTTCCAACCAGATTTTGAACTCTGCCAGCAGCGGCACGCTGCGTGACTGCCGCCCCTGATAGCGCTCGGCATCACTGCCGTCCCGCAGCTCCCGTTCGATAGCATAGAGTTTGCTGATATAGCCCAACGCCACATCGGCCTTGCTGGCTTT
>NZ_JAPDBZ010000329.1:0-594 GCF_027705505.1 Aeromonas sp. QDB56 | reverse complement strand
CGCATTTCGCCCAGGGGATCACCATAATAAAATGCTGAGGCCTGGCCTTTGCGTAGTGCACGCATCACCTCAATACCTTTGATGGTGGCGTAAGCCGTCTTCATGGATTTAAATCCCAGCGTGGCGCCGATTATCCGTTTCAGTTTGCCATGATCGCATTCAATCACGTTGTTCCGGTACTTAATCTGTCGGTGTTCAACGTCAGACGGGCACCGGCCTTCGCGTTTGAGCAGAGCAAGCGCGCGACCATAGGCGGGCGCTTTATCCGTGTTGATGAATCGCGGGATCTGCCACTTCTTCACGTTGTTGAGGATTTTACCCAGAAACCGGTATGCAGCTTTGCTGTTACGACGGGAGGAGAGATAAAAATCGACAGTGCGGCCCCGGCTGTCGACGGCCCGGTACAGATACGCCCAGCGGCCATTGACCTTCACGTAGGTTTCATCCATGTGCCACGGGCAAAGATCGGAAGGGTTACGCCAGTACCAGCGCAGCCGTTTTTCCATTTCAGGCGCATAACGCTGAACCCAGCGGTAAATCGTGGAGTGATCGACATTCACTCCGCGTTCAGCCAGCATCTCCTGCAGCTCACGG
>NZ_JAPDBZ010000328.1:0-600 GCF_027705505.1 Aeromonas sp. QDB56 | reverse complement strand
CTCCACCGCTTTGAGGGTTCGGGTGCGCCCGGTCGGCGTTAGCCAGTCCCGAGCTGGAACCTGCTCTACACCAGGGTAACCAACCAAAACATTTCCTTTAAATCTAATGAGATAAGCAAAGCCTAGCTCTTGCTCCAGGCGTTCGAACAGCTCCATGTAACCAAAGCCGCGGTCAGCTACTACCGTCACGAAGATACCCTCTGGCAACGTCTGCTTGAGCTTGGTGAGCAGCTCTTTCTCATGGGCATTGCGTTGCCCTTTGAGCAACGATTTCCGATGGGTTTTCCACAGCAGCGGAGTACTGCGACCGTGGTTGGTTTGCAGGCTGATAACCAAGGTACTGTGATCATCGGCATCGAATTCGGTCCAGTCCATGGAGACTACGATCTCGGTACGTTCACCGACCACATAGGGCACCCAATCGTCAAAGAGGCTCCAGACATTGAGCTTGGTGTTAGTGAGCAGGCGATCCACCTGTTTAACCGCATGTTTACGTTCGAGACCGTTGGCCAAGGAGAGGCCACTACCGATGGCGTGGATGGCCAGTGAACCTGACTCGATAACCCCGAGGGTAGCATTGGCGAGGGAAAGAACACGCTT
>NZ_JAPDBZ010000327.1:0-609 GCF_027705505.1 Aeromonas sp. QDB56 | reverse complement strand
CCTCGATGAAGAAACGATGAGGTTAAGTGTGACGAGCGTATTGTCCGAAAAACAGGTGCTGATCTAGGGGCGCTTACCTGCGAGGTTTTCACCTATATCCTTACGGATAACTAGGCTACTGCGGCCCAATGTATGATTCAGTAATTTTTTAGGGGCCAGCTCTCGAGCCCCCATAGCAAGATAGCCAGCAATATCCTTCAGATGAAGATAGCTACCTATCGTTGTCGTCGGCTCCTCGTGCCCCAGTAGATGGCAAAGCACATACTGTCCCTTTCGGCTATACCCCCGGAACCCTAACCGCTGATAGAGGCGCTCGATCGCAGCGTCGGAAAAAAACTCCCCCTGGAACATCCCAAGTTGACGTCTTCCGACTTCTAAAAGATCGCTATTCAGTCGAAACCATGTCCAGTTTGCAAAGCTGTGCCGTAAATGATGCACCCTGAGTGTTCGATCATCTGTGTACTGGTGCATCAAATCTGTAATGAGCCGATAGGCCTGCTCTGTTCTGTCGAATGACTCAAACACCGGCGCACTAAATAGCTGTTCCGAATAGTAGATCACCGGAGGAAGGGAACTCAGTCCAGTTTGTGCGATCTGATTAGTCGCTAA
>NZ_JAPDBZ010000326.1:0-611 GCF_027705505.1 Aeromonas sp. QDB56 | reverse complement strand
CACTATCCGCCGACGCCGCTTACCTTCTGATATGGTCTTGTGGCTCGTCGTGGGGATGGCCTTTTTCCGCAATGAGCCCATCTCCGAGGTCGCTCGGCGCCTCAACATCTGTGCAGAAGGGTTGGCCAATGATGCCTTGCTCGCGGACAGTGCCCTGTCTCAGGCCCGTCAGCGACTCGGCAAACAGCCGCTCGAGTGGCTGTTCAAACAGTGCGCCGATGTGTGGGGGCGGGAACGTTATCCTGAAGACCATTGGCACGGTTTACAGGTCTTTGCCATCGATGGGGCCCTGTTCCGAACCCAGGATATGCCTGAACTCAGAGCACATTTCGGCTCGGGTAACACCTCAACCAACCGGCAGACACCCTACCCGATGCTGCGGTTGGTCACGCTCATGAATGTCCGCTCGCATGTCATTGCCAACGCGGCCATCAGCCCGTACCGCAAAGGGGAAATCCCCCTGGCCAGCGAGTTCATTCACTCATTGCCGGACAAGTCAGTGACCCTGCTGGATAAAGGCTTCTTCGGTGCCGACCTGTTGCTGCGTATTCAGGCCGAAGACACCGACCGTCACTGGCTCATCCCGGAACGCAAGGGGCTGGTATACACGG
>NZ_JAPDBZ010000325.1:0-611 GCF_027705505.1 Aeromonas sp. QDB56 | reverse complement strand
TTAGCAGCAACCAATTGAAATAGATATAAAAATGGCTTCGATTGTGATCTGATTTTATCGCCAAACAAAACCGCCACGCACGAAGCCATGACCATTATCGATGCCAACCACTATCTTGAGCAACTTCTCTCTCCTGCCGAACTCGACCGCATTGCCCGTGACTGCCAATTTTGCTTGCGCAAACGAGCCATTACGCCTGCCATGCTGGTGACTGCACTCTTGCGGGCACTTGGCTGCGACCAGGTCGATGGTATCGCTGGATTGCACCATCATTTCAATGCCTTGCAACTGGTTGATGCCCATCAGGTTTCCTACAAGCCCTTTCACAACCAGTTGCGCAAAGCGTCGTTCGCCCTGTTCATGAAGGCGCTGGTTGAACGGGCTATCGCCTTGCGTATCGGCCAACAGATGAAGACTGCATCCCTTGGCGCATTCAAACAGGTGTTGTTGCAGGATGGTACTTCCTTTGCCGTCCACAAAAGCCTGGCCGAAGTGTTTCCGGGAAGGTTCAAGACCATTAGCCCGGCGGCAATCGAGTGTCATATGCTCATGTCTCTATTGGAGCAAAGTCCAGTTTGCATGCAGGTCTCTGCCGATACGGCGTCAGAGCG
>NZ_JAPDBZ010000324.1:0-612 GCF_027705505.1 Aeromonas sp. QDB56 | reverse complement strand
GTGGCGCGGCTTCTGAGGTATGATCGCCATCCTTGACCAGCTAATACCCGACAGATAATCGCCATGTTTAACCACGATCTAATCCTCAACCACATCAACGAGATATTTGGACAGGACATGCATGCCAAGCGTGTTCTTTCCCTGGCCAATGCAACCCTCGGGGTTATCGAATCCGGTTCGCTGGCCATCCACGCCATCGGGAATGGTCTCTCCTTGGCCAATGGTCTCGAGCGCAAACATGCGGTGAAACAGGTGGACCGCCTGCTCACTAACACCAAGCTCAACGTCTGGAGCCTCTTTGACGATTGGGTTCCCTATGTGGTCGGTGAACGCACCGAGATCGTGGTATCCATGGACTGGACCGAATTCGATGCCGATGATCACAGCACCTTGGTTATCAGCCTACAAACCAACCATGGCCGCAGTACTCCGCTGCTGTGGAAAACCCATCGAAAATCGTTGCTCAAAGGGCAACGCAATGCCCATGAGAAAGAGCTGCTCACCAAACTCAAGCAGACCCTGCCAGAAGGTATCTTCGTGACGGTAGTCGCTGACCGTGGGTTTGGTTACATGGAGCTGTTCGAGCGCCTGGAACAAGAGCTAGGCTTTGCC
>NZ_JAPDBZ010000323.1:0-640 GCF_027705505.1 Aeromonas sp. QDB56 | reverse complement strand
AAAAGCAAGCTGGGATGACAATTATCGGGCACAACTATTCTTTGGTTAAATAACCAACAAAGTATGCTCCCGCCCTGATGCTCCTCTACTGTCAGAAGTTCGCCCTGCTAATAAAGGGATTAAGACGCAGTAATGATTCCACGAGGGTTCCAGTAACCCAGTGTCAGAAGTTCGCCCTGCTAATAAAGGGATTAAGACCTCCAATGATGTGGGATGAGTCGTGTGGCTAGCTTGTCAGAAGTTCGCCCTGCTAATAAAGGGATTAAGACGTTCCAGAGTGCAGTGATTGGGTTAGCCATGAGAGTCAGAAGTTCGCCCTGCTAATAAAGGGATTAAGACGAGTCACACCATACTGGGTGCTCATTTTAACTACTGTCAGAAGTTCGCCCTGCTAATAAAGGGATTAAGACCGTTCTCTCGAACGACCTGGAGAGGTTCACAGGTCAGAAGTTCGCCCTGCTAATAAAGGGATTAAGACCTACAGCAGAGTCCAAGGTTCCGGTGGTTCTCTGTCAGAAGTTCGCCCTGCTAATAAAGGGATTAAGACATTACTCCGGCAATCCAGAACCTGATTACCCATGATTAGCAGTCACCACGAGCTATACTGATCTTACGTACAGTTACTGAGGTGCGAGATCAT
>NZ_JAPDBZ010000322.1:0-641 GCF_027705505.1 Aeromonas sp. QDB56 | reverse complement strand
TTCACTGTCGGCGAAGGTGAGCTGATGACTCATGATGAACCCTTTTTCATGGCTCCAGATGACAAACATGATCTCATGTCAGGGACTTGTTCGCACCTTCCCTAGGACACCCACCTTTCTGAGCCAGCCATTGCTTAGCTGGCTATCTCTCTCATCACACACAGTTCCTCCAAGAACCCGCTAGAGATCGGGCAAGCAAGCGATTTTTACTTGGCGGGCCGAGTGTTCAGACGTGGTAATGCCTGACACCAAACAAATGCCAAGGGAGTAAAACGGGATCTATCGGATTAACAAGGTGGCTGATGGCATCGCCGCTGACCACAGTGCCGGGCGAATTGCTGGCAAAAAGGTGGGAGTCCCAATTTGGAAGTCCAAAAACCATCCCGCCCGGGATGGTTTTTTATTGGATGGCTCGCAAAGCGAGGGCCCTCTTACCACCGCCCCTGGGGTGGCTGCTGGTTGCGCGACTCCACCATGGCGATCAGGATAGCCATCAGGCTCGATATCAGCATCAGTCCCATGGCGATGGGAAACGTCACCAGGATGTAAGAGAAACGCCCGATCTCTCAGGGCTGACGCATCAGTGTTTATACTTTGAACAACCCCATACATTCGAACAAATATTGTTCATTCAGACAGCA
>NZ_JAPDBZ010000321.1:0-652 GCF_027705505.1 Aeromonas sp. QDB56 | reverse complement strand
ACCCAGGGCGGTGAAGATATCAAAGACCCGTTTTCCGGTAAATCGCAATGCGGCTCCGCTTAAGTGAACAGCATTGCCCCCAAGGGCGGGGATTCGCTGCGCGTCCTCGATGCCCACACCCTGGTCTGGCTCAACCTGACCGGCAGCGGCAACGAGTCCGCGGCCCAGGTGCTGCAACAGCCGCGCATGACGGTGATGTTTTGCGCCTTCGAGGGGGCGCCGCTTATCCTGCGAGCCTATGGCCAGGCACGGGTGCTGCACCGCACTGATCCGCAATGGCCGTCGTTGCTGGCGCTGTTCCCCCCAAGCGTCGCGGCTCGTCAGATCTTCCTGCTGGACATTGAACGGGTCCAGACGTCGTGCGGCATGTCGGTGCCTCTGTATGAGTACCAGGGAGACAGGGAGGATCTTGCCAACTGGTCGGCCCGTCAGGGCCGGGAGGGAATTGAGGCCTACTGGCGCAAGAAGAACCAGCTAAGCCTGGATGGGCTGGAGAGCGAGATCCTGGCGCGCAGTGGGTTGCAGGCCGATGACTGAGGCCTGCGCCCCGATGCAAAAAGCCCTGTCCATGGACACAATGCTGATCAGTTAAGGATCCATTGACCGATCCTTCTGCTGTAGGACAATCCGGAACCAATCACTGGTTCCGGAT
>NZ_JAPDBZ010000320.1:0-656 GCF_027705505.1 Aeromonas sp. QDB56 | reverse complement strand
CATGCCTCCCTCGCTTTTTTGTCCTGATACTACGTGGACTGGAACTCAAATTCTCTTAAGTGAACAGCATTGCGGCCTGGCCGGGGTGTTTGTCATTTCACTTCCACTTCAAATCGGGCCACAACCCGAGCCGGAATGGCTTGCTGATTCTGCTCCGATGGCCGGTAGCGCAGCTGCGCCAGCCCGGAGATGGCGATGAGATCCAGCACGCCGGGAGGCTGGGACTCCAGTACCTCTGGGCTGAACAGCGTGCCATTGGAATCGATGAGGTAGCGAAGGGTCACATACCCCTTGACCGGCCTCTTCGCCGGCAGCCCCCCGACCGGGTTAAAACTGATGGCATCCCCCACCAGCACCCAGTATTCGGGCAGCGTTTCCCAGGTGACATCCACCGGAGGCTGATTCAGCTTGGCGGTGGGGCTGGCACAGCCCCCGAGCAGGGCTAGGGCGGCCCACAGAAACAACCCTTTCACACGCACTGACATTCCCTCTTCGTTGTATCGCTCGATTCCATGAGCGACGCGCCAGTGTCAGGCAAAGGGGCTCATCCGGGAAGCCCCCATCTGGCAGGCAAAAAAAAGGCTATGTCCCAATTACGTGTTGCATCGGGTGCCCTAGCGCCTCATGCAAACACATCTTGGTATTTACCTCCCTGC
>NZ_JAPDBZ010000319.1:0-666 GCF_027705505.1 Aeromonas sp. QDB56 | reverse complement strand
TAAAATCGTACTTGGCGCCGCTCAACTGATCGATACTTGATCAACTAGCGCAAAGAATGATCATGCGTCGGCCCTGCGCTGCAACAGCAGGCAAGGAGTATCATGTTGTGTAATTTCAGCGACTCTGGCACCACTACTAATCCAAGGGCGGTCCATACCAAAAACAATATCACCACGCTCAAGGTAATAATCATCCAAATGGGAGCAATCCTCACTATCCCAGTAGACTACATCATCCCATTTTATTTGATCGACCCCAACATTAGCCCCACGTAAAAGAGGAATATGCGTATCTTTTGTGGACTTAAAACCGGAGCTAGCAAAGGGGTAACCCGTTAGCAAGTTGATGGCATATGCGAGTTTTATATGACCTTCGCTTGCCCTAGTACGTACTGCGTGGGAGATCACCGCCTGCCGCTTCTCTTTGAGCAGTTCGATCAGCCACTGCTGCTGAGCAATCAGCCGATCAATTCGGGCGGTTTCGTAGTCGAGGAAGGCCACTATGTTGGAAAGTTCCTCGCCTTGAGGCAAGGCAAATATTGTCTTCTTTATATCCTCAAGTGAGAGGTGCTTGACTGTTGTGTAATA
Organism: Aeromonas sp. QDB56; assembly: GCF_027705505.1. NCBI lineage: Bacteria > Pseudomonadati > Pseudomonadota > Gammaproteobacteria > Aeromonadales > Aeromonadaceae > Aeromonas > Aeromonas sp. QDB56. The sequence continues at coordinate 78 of NZ_JAPDBZ010000319.1, read as the reverse complement.
AGTTACCTGATTACCCATGATTAGCAGTCAGTTACCACGAACTATACTGATCTTACGTACAGTTATCGAGGTGCGAGA
>NZ_JAPDBZ010000318.1:0-703 GCF_027705505.1 Aeromonas sp. QDB56 | reverse complement strand
AAGAGGGATTTGGTGATCAGATCATGGGCTTCACCAAAAGTTCCATTCAGGTCGAGCTGATTTGGGCAACAACGCCGCTTTCTATCGCTTGAAAGCCAATAGCAAGACACCGCCAGCGATCATGCCAATGCCCAGCCATTCTCTGACCGATGGTCGTTCACCAAGGAAAGTGAAAGCAAAAATTGCAACCAGGACAAGGCTGAGCTTGTCTACTGGGGTAACCTTAAAAGCCTCACCAATCTTTAGTGCTCGAAAGTAGCAGACCCAAGAAGCGCCTGTTGCTAAACCTGACAGAGTAAGGAAAATCCAAGTTTTTGGTGTTAGACCAAAAGGGTTGGCCCACTTCCCTGTGTAAGCAATAAATGCTGATAAAACAACGATGATCACTCCTGTGCGGATCAAAGTTGCAAGGTCAGAATCAACCCCCTCCACCCCTACCTTCGCAAAAATTGCAGTCAGAGCAGCAAAAATTGCAGACAAGAAAGCCCAGTAGAACCACCCAGTTTGTGAGTCCATTTGACACTCCACAATTCGCTACGCATCAATGTTAAATTTTTTCACATGGCGCCATCCAGCTTAAGTGTTTCTTAATAAATCCCTGACACTCTTTCATAGACGGCGATTCGTCTAAGGAAAGTGCGAACAAGTATCCCAAGAACAAAAAATGAAAATTTTAGTCATTTAATATCAATGGGTTACCAGT
>NZ_JAPDBZ010000317.1:0-734 GCF_027705505.1 Aeromonas sp. QDB56 | reverse complement strand
ATTCACGCCTGTCCTCCCGGAAAGTTTGAGTCCCTGTCTGACCTGCTGTCACCTGAACTGGTGCAGGCTTGCTTGGCCGAGACGGGCTCCGTCTCCTTGCGCCGACGGCGCATGCCCATGGAGCGGGTGCTATGGGCCATTATCGGGATGTCCTTGTTTCGTCATGTCCCTATGGCCCAGCTGGCCAACCAGCTCGATATCCTGTTACCCGGCGACCGGCCGTTTGTCGTCCCCAGCGCCTTCATCCAGGCGCGCCAAAAACTGGCTGACCAAGCCGTTCGACAGGTGTTCCAGCAGACCGCCACACTCTGGCATCAGCTGTGTCAGCACCCCACCTGGGCCGGCTTGCAGCTGCTGGCCGTGGACGGGGTGGTCTGGCGCACGCCCGATACTCCGGACAATGCCGGCGCCTTTGCCAAGTCGAAAACCGTCCAGGGGGAGACGCAATATCCCCAGGTCCGCATGTTGTGTCAGATGGAGCTGACCAGTCATCTGCTGACCCAGACAGTGATGGACTCCTGTGCGGTAAACGAGATGGTGTTGGCAGAGCAACTGATTGAAAAAACACCCGATAATAGCCTGACCCTGTTCGATAAGGGCTTCTACTCACTGGGGTTACTCCATGCCTGGCAACGCCAGGGCGTAGCGCGTCACTGGCTTATTCCGCTGAAAAAGGGGGCTCAATACGAGGTCATCCGCAAGCTGGGGCGGCAGGATGTGCTGGTACGCCTCAG
>NZ_JAPDBZ010000316.1:0-768 GCF_027705505.1 Aeromonas sp. QDB56 | reverse complement strand
ACTGTGCTCGGTGATTGATCCGGGAGATCAGATCACCACTTGGCTAGATAGTTCCCCGATTTGTGCAACAAGGCCATTTCAAGACTTAATTTATCAGCCTAATTAATTATTTTGGCAGGCTTGACTTGGTACCAATCACCCCTATAAATTATCGAAAAACCAGTTCTTCCCTTAATATTTTGCTCGCGTGGTAGCCAATATGAACGAATTTCTGAAAGTGCTGTTGAATATCCGTAGCCTGCGTGCAGCTTGCCGCGATTTGACGCTGGAACAACTGGAAGAAGGCTTGGAAAAGCTCTCCGCCATCGTCGATGAACGTCGGCAAGATGAATCCGCCGAACGCCAGGCCCGTGAAGAACATCAAAAGAAAATTGCCGAATATGCCGAAATGCTGAAGGCCGCAGGGATCGATCCCGCCGAATTGGTCAACACCGTGGTGCCCGAGAATACCAAGGTCAGCAAACGTGCACCCCGCCCCGCCAAATATCGTTATCTTGACAATGGCGTGGAAAAAACCTGGACCGGTCAGGGCCGCATGCCCTCGGTCATTGCCAAGGCCGTTGCCGAAGGCAAATCCGTGGAAGCCTTTGCCATCTGACTGCAATATCAGGCCCCTTTCCACAGCAATAAAAAAACCTCGCAAGGCGAGGTTTTTTTATTGCCGCTTCGAGCGGTTGTCAGCCTCTGTCAGCCAGGGCGGGATCGCACTTTGTTAATGAAATTTGAACAGGCTGATCGTCTGTGATCTAATCACGTCTCCATGCAGGA
>NZ_JAPDBZ010000315.1:0-822 GCF_027705505.1 Aeromonas sp. QDB56 | reverse complement strand
CGGAATTGGTAGACGCGCTAGCTTCAGGTGTTAGTGTCCCACGGATGTGAGGGTTCGAGTCCCTCTCTTCGCACCATTACTTATGCAAAAGGCCCATCACGAAAGTGATGGGCCTTTTGTTTTTACCCCTTGTTATGACTATGCTTTTGACGACTCACCGCCCATCGTCATGCCAAGGAACGCATATGATACTGGATACCGACATTCACAACTTCTACGAGCATCTGGTGCTCAAGGAGATTGAGAGACAGGGACTCAACCAGAAGCTGAGCGCCAACCAGATGGCCGATCTCTGCTGTCTGACCCTGAACCAGCTGCCCTCCCACTACATTCGTCACGACGTCGACATGATCTACTTCCTGACCGATGCCAAGCGTACCGAGATGGAGAAAAACGTCATCGAGTCGCTCAAGCTGGCGCAAGAGAAGGTGCAAAGCGCCCCGGCCACCTCGTCATAACCAGGGCTGTTGCCAGATCAGGGCCGCGACTCCCGTCATACCGGCCACCGGCAGCAGGATCAGCGCAGGCCTCAGCCTGGGTTCGAGCATGACCCAGGCGGCCAGCAAGAAGCCCAGGCTCCACATACCGTATGCCTTGTCCTGACCCCAGATCAGGATCGCCAGCAGCCCGATCAGCAGCATGGCTCTCACTATCCATCTCATGACACACTCCTCTCCAACAACTGATAACAATTATCATTTGTATTTTAGGAGTATGCAATCGGACTTTTCTATCGGAGTCGAATGGTGCGTATTCCGGTGAAGTTGAACAGCCATTCCGGCCAACGTGAACACCCTGATCCTTAACGCGCTCACGTCATCT
>NZ_JAPDBZ010000314.1:0-827 GCF_027705505.1 Aeromonas sp. QDB56 | reverse complement strand
GGGGCGCAAGCCGGTGCTGCCATTTGCTCACATCTCGGGTCTATTACAGCTGTTGATCCAGTTGTCTCCACAGGAGCTCGGATATCAGCGCTCGCGTTGGAGTACCGAACTGATGGCGCTTGAACTCAAACGGAGTTGGCGCCTGACATTGCATGCTTCAACAATACGGCGATGGCTGCCCAGGCTAGGGATTGTCTGGCGCCGGGCCGCGCCCACTTTGCACATCCGCGATCCCCATAAAGAGCGGAAAATGGCCGCTATCAATGAGGCCTTGGGACGCTGCAGTGCGGACCATCCCGTGTTCTATGAAGATGAGGTGGATATCCACCTCAATCCCAAGCTGGGGGCGGACTGGATGATGCGAGGGAAGCAGAAGAAAGTGGCAACTCCGGGCCAGAATCGCAAACATTACCTCGCTGGCGCCCTGCATGCCGGAACAGGTAACGTGACCTATGTGGCGAGCGATAGCAAAGACACGGACTTGTTCTTGTCACTGCTCCAAACACTAAAGCGGACTTATCGGCGCGCCAAGAGCATCACGCTGATCCTGGATAACTACATCATCCACAAGAGCAAAAAAGCACAGCGATGGCTGGCAAAAAATCCGAAGTTCATCGTGCTTTTTCAGCCGGTGTATTCGCCATGGGTGAACCAGATTGAGCGGCTGTGGCATGCCCTCCATGAAACGATCACCCGGAACCACCAATGCCGCACATTGGGTGAGTTATTACGTCGCGTGTTCTACTTCCTGGATCATGCCGCCCCGTTCCCCGGTAATGGACATGGGCTTATGCAACTGGAGCGAAATTAGGATCAGCTATTTAGCC
>NZ_JAPDBZ010000313.1:0-833 GCF_027705505.1 Aeromonas sp. QDB56 | reverse complement strand
AGAAGCGTACCCTAACTGGTAGTTGACCGCCTCTCTCCTATGCACCATGGGCATTGCACTTATTATCTGAATTCACGGTACCGCAAGACCCGAGCGATGAACCCGCCTCCACCCTGCTGGCGCGTATCGCCGCCGAAAAAGCTCAGCTGGCCAAAGAGAAGAAAATCAAAAAAGAGAAACCGCTTCCTGCGATCAGCGAAGACGAAAAGCCTTTTGAGCTACCGCAGGGATGGGTGTTTGAAAGGATCGCTGTATTTGGACTTGTAGGCACTGGTGCTACACCATCGAGAAGCAATCCCGCCTATTGGGAACCAGCGGAAATTAACTGGGTATCTAGTGGGGAGACGGCTGAGCTATTTGTTGGTAAAACGAAAGAGCAAATATCGAAATTAGCCATAAAAGAAACTAACGTTTCTATCTATCCTGTAGGCACTTTAATCGTTGCAATGTATGGACAAGGGAAAACAAGAGGGCAAATAACTGAATTACTTGAACCAGCAGGTACTAACCAAGCATGTGCTGCAATTAGGTTGATTGATGAAACAAAAGCTCATAAGGATTTTGTAAAATTGTTCTTCCGGAAAGCCCGGGAATTCAGATAATAAGTGCGACACTCATGGATGAATGGCGAGAGGTGGCCAACTGCTGATTGGTGGTACCCTTCTGCTCGCCAAAGTAAAAGCAGTATCACCATGAGCTATCAGCAGTTGACCGAGGGGCAACGATACCAGTTATCGGTGCTTCGCGCACAGGGGATGTCCATCCTTGCCACCGCACGCGCCATTGGCGTTCATCGCTCCACCCTCTACCGGGAGCTGCGTCGTAACGCCGGG
>NZ_JAPDBZ010000312.1:0-837 GCF_027705505.1 Aeromonas sp. QDB56 | reverse complement strand
GTAAGCGCCCTTGAATCGGCATCTTTTTTTCCCAAAATCAGCTCGTCACACTTGAAATCCATTACCTCTTCGCTGGATTTTCACTATGACCACTCAAGAACGTGCTGATTTTTGGCGACAGCAGATCACCGCCTGGCTTGACTCCGGCCTCTCCGGCCACGCCTTTTGCAAAAGCCAGGCACTGGTCTATCACCAGTTTGCTTACTGGCGCAAAAAGCTCGAACAGCCTGCGGCCTCGGACTCTCTTCCTGGCTTTGTCAGAGTAGTCATGCCTGCTCCTGTCACGAACGAAGTCGGCTTGACGCTCACCTTACCCAACGGTATTACCCTCTCCGGGTTACATCTGGGCAATATCGATTTGCTCGGCGCTATCATGAGGCAGTTGTAATGCGCCCTCGTTACTTGCGTCCGGCACTGACCATGCCGCAGATCTACCTCTATCGGGCGCCTATCGATTTTCGTAAACAGGCCCATGGCCTGGCGGCGCTGGTCGAGCAGCAACTGGGGCACAACCCGTTCACCGGTGCCCTCTATGCCTTTACCAATCGCCGCCGCAACAAGATCAAGTGTCTGATGTGGGAGGACAACGGCTTTGTGCTCTATTACAAGGCGCTGGCCGAGGAGAAATTCAAGTGGCCATCGTCTGCCGATGAGCTACTCTCCCTCTCTTCCGAGCAGATAAACTGGTTGCTCGATGGCTACGATATCTCCTTGATGCAGGGCCATAAAACACTGCATTATGAGACGCTTTAATACCGCCAACCTCGTGCTTTACCGCCTTGTTTTTGTTATAATTTCCTCATGAAAATGACGCCGAAAAACCTCACCCCATCACCT
>NZ_JAPDBZ010000311.1:0-841 GCF_027705505.1 Aeromonas sp. QDB56 | reverse complement strand
GTACCGATGGTGAGCTGATCGCCATTGACGGCAAGACCTTACGCAGCTCTTACGACCGCGACAGTCGCCAATCTACCATTCATATGGTCAGTGCCTTTGCCGCTCAGAATCGTCTGGTGCTCGGTCAAGTCAAAACGGATGCCAAGTCCAACGAAATTACCGCCATTCCGGAATTACTCGCAATACTCGATGTGAAAGGCTGCTTGGTCTCCATCGATGCAATGGGTTGTCAGACCGCTATTGCCTCAACCATAGTCAAAGGCGGCGGTGACTACCTGCTGGCAGTAAAAGGTAATCAACCCTCGTTGCATAGCGCCGTGCGAGCGGCGCTGGTCGAGTCAATGAACAAGCCTTTGACGGAAGAAACCGTCAGTATCGAGAAGCAACATGGTCGTATAGATGGGCGCGAGTACCATGTATTGCCAGCCGGTGCACTGGCAGAGCAATTTCCCGAGTGGAAAAACCTTAAAAGCGTTGGCGTGGCGATATCCTATCGCATTGAAAAGATGAAGAAAATATCAATGGAGTATCGCTACTACATCAGTTCAGCAGAACTGACACCGGAGCAGTTTTCCTCAGCTGTCCGGGGGCACTGGGCGATTGAAAATAGCCTGCACTGGGTTCTGGATGTCGTGATGAATGAGGATGCTTGTCAGATATATCGCGGTGATGCTCCCCAGATATTGGCTTGCACACGACACATGGCACAGAACATGCTGCGGGCCGAAACCAGCCGTAAGGCAAGCTTGCGGAAGAAGCAGCAATTTGCGGGCATGAGCAGCCCCTATCTGGAAAAGGTACTGGATGCTGGGTTGGCTAAATTGACCTCAATTTAACAATT
>NZ_JAPDBZ010000310.1:0-841 GCF_027705505.1 Aeromonas sp. QDB56 | reverse complement strand
GGCCTTGTTGCACAATTCCAAAGCAGGACAGCAGTCTCTCAGGCGCCGATTTCGCTCAGTTGACCTGTTGTCGTACAGGCATACCTAACCCCGTCATCCTGTTGATAGCCTTCACCCACGCCAGTGCTTCACCTACCTGCGCGTTGTAATTTCTCAGGCTCAGCTTTGCACCGATGAGCTGCTTGACTCGGTACATGGCTGTCTCGGCTTTAGAGCGTTGATGGTAGCCAGAGGCCTGCTTCCACTGCGCCAGCTCTCCCGCCTTGAGGGCAGTGACCGCTTCATTGCGCGGATGCCCCTCTTCCCACAGTGCCGCATTCTTTCTCGGTGGGATAGTGGCCTTGGCCCCCTTCTTCTTGAGCAGGGCATGACAGGCTTTCGTGTCATAAGCCCCATCCGCACTGACTTGCTCTATCTTGCGTCGTAACGGGTTGAGCAAACTGGGGAACACTTCGTTGTCTGCCACCGTCTCGAGGCTAACCTCGGCGGCGATAATCGCATGGGTGGCGGCATCCACTGCCAAGTGAAGCTTACGCCAGACACGCCGCTTCTCCTTGCCATGCTTTCGGACTTTCCACTCACCTTCGCCATAAACCTTCAGCCCGGTCGCATCAATCACCAAGTGGGCGACAGCCCCTTGGCTGGGCAACCGGTACTTGACCTCCACCGTGTTGGCCCGCCTGCTGATGCTGCTGTAGTCCGGTGATGTCAGGGGCACCTGCATCAGCTTAAACAGCGAGTTTATAAACCCCTCTAGGGCGCGCAGTGGGAGCTTGAATACGCCCTTGAGCATGAGTGCCGTCTCGATGGCAGTATCGCTGTAGTGGAAGCCACGACCCCG
>NZ_JAPDBZ010000309.1:0-865 GCF_027705505.1 Aeromonas sp. QDB56 | reverse complement strand
AGAGCCGGCTGGAATGACGACTATCGGGCTCAGTTATTCTTTGGTTAAAATATCAACAAAGTGTGCTCCCGCCCTGCTGAAGGGCCGGCACCGGGGTGGAAGACCAGAGATAGACATAGCCGTCGTTCACCTCCTTGCCATTCCCGGCCATGGCGCGGGGGAAGATGGTTTCGTTCAATGCCGGTTTGTAACAGGCGGACTCCAGAATGCTGGCGAGCTCCTTGATGGTGGGCAGGCGCCAGTCGTGATGACCACCAAAGCCATACAGGGCATGGCTCGGTTCGGTGCGGATCCGTTCCGCCGTCTGCAGTGCCTGTTGCCAGTAGAGGCGGGTGGGTTCCCCCTCGCAGCTCTGGTTGCGCCAGGTCTGGCCGAGCTGGCAGCGCATCCAGATCAGACCGGTGCCCCTGTCGGTGACAGTGCCGTTGCCGTGATCCTGGAAACGGGCGGTGGGGCTGGTACGGGGCAGGGCGTCGTCGCAGATGGCGATGGCCAGTGCCAGGGGGCTGCACAGGGTGAGCAGCAGGGTCAGAAGATACTTGTTCATCGTGTTACCTCGGCCACCAGGCGCAGTTGCAGACCGTTGGCGTCATTGCTGTTTTGAACTGGGGTGGGATAGTCGGCACCGGCGTCCTCGCCGAGGAAGATGTGGGCGATGGCGCTCAGAGGCGCGCTCTCCAGCCGACGGGACGGGGTCAGGGTCTGGCTCCAGTAATAGCCATCGAAGCCATCTTAAATGCGAAAGGGGACTCCCTCCGACGTAGGTGGGAGGGGAATTTCGCCGGGGCGTCGGCCTTGTTGCACAATTCCAAAGCAGGACAGCAGTCTCTCAGGCGCCGATTTCGCTCAGTTGACCTGTTGTCGT
>NZ_JAPDBZ010000308.1:0-892 GCF_027705505.1 Aeromonas sp. QDB56 | reverse complement strand
GTACGACAACAGGTCAACTGAGCGAAATCGGCGCCTGAGAGACTGCTGTCCTGCTTTGGAATTGTGCAACAAGGCCAGCCATGATGCCAAACCATCACATCACGAAACCTGTGCTGATCGGTGAAATTCAGGACGACGGCCAGTTCGAAGTGGTTTCTGAAACCAAAGGTACTGTTGTTGGTGACGAATGGTCTGACTTCTTACCAGGCTCAAAAGACCTGATCTCCGATTGGCGTAAACCGCTCTCTTGCGGCAACTTCAACGTGAAAACAGGTAAATGCGGCGGTTAATTCCGTGACTGACAGGGCGGGAGATATTCCGCCCTGAATTTTTAACACCTTCGGAATTAAAGAGAGAAAGTTCATTTTCTCTGGGACAAGGAAAGCATGATGCGATTAATACAGGCAGGATGCAGTCGAATCATCGTGGTTGGTTTAACCCTGATGATGGGTCTCTGGAGTGTCATGGCGCAGGCGATGACCACCGATGAGGCATTAAAAGCACTGAGTGGTCGTGATTTTACCGCCAAGAAAGAGGCCATCACGACAATTGCTGCCAGCGGTGAACCTTATGCATCTGATCTTTTTATTGCGTTGGATAACGGTGAGCTGTTTTTCCGTAAAAGTGACGAACTGATGGTCATTCGTCAGGGCGAAATATTTGTTAATTTAACCGACAAACAAGCAGTTGCCGGTGACAGTTCTGATTTCAAACGGGTGGCGATGAACAATGCCTTGCGCCGCCAAATTGCTGAATTATCAGCTCAACTGGCCTTAAATGATCCGAATGCAGAGAAACGTTTGCAGGCAGTGAAATCCAGGGCTGACGCATCAGTGTTTATACTTTGAACAACCCCATACATTCGAACAAATATTGTTCATTCAGACAGCAG
>NZ_JAPDBZ010000307.1:0-914 GCF_027705505.1 Aeromonas sp. QDB56 | reverse complement strand
TCGGAGTCATTGTTCAGGACGCTGAAGTACTGTCCGCAGTGGCCATCAGACGGCTTTGCCAGTCTGGAAGCGGCCAGAGAGTGGGTGCGCGACTTTATGGCCTGGTATAACGAAGAGCACCGGCATAGCCGTATCCGCTTCGTCACACCCAACGAGCGGCATCGGGGTGACGATAAAGCCCTGCTGGCGAAACGGGATGCTGTGTACCAGGCCGCCCGAGCACAACACCCAGCGAGGTGGAGTGGCAAGACGCGAGACTGGACACCTATCGGTGCCGTGATGCTAAATCCGGAGCGGCCCGAGAAACCCGAGCCGGAGCAAAAAGAGGCTGCTTAAAACAGCTTTGCGCGACAACTATCTTGAAAAACGCCGCATCTGCTGCTCTATCAGAGTCTGCAACTGCTTTTCCACCATGGCGGCCTTGCCTTCCAGTTCGCTCACCCCATGCTGACCATAACGGAACAGTTTGATATCGCTCATGCGGCCTCCTCATCACTGGGTGGCGTCCAGCCTCGTAGGTCGATCTTACCAGTCACAGCGGCGGAAATTAGGGCGGTGCGGCGTTCTTGGAGTAGCTCGATAGCATTGAATGCAGCTCTTTCAACTGCGTTCAATTTCTCAAGTACTTGTAGCACTTCATTTGTTACAGATACCTGTTCATCATATGGAAGGTTTCTAATTAAAAAACCCTTGATTTGATCAGGGCTAATATGTGGCACACTAACACCTGTTAAATCAGCCTCAACATAATTTCTGAATTCATTGCTAGAGAGACACAGCTTAATATAAGACTGGAAATGATTGGCCTTGGCTCGAATCCGAGCCACCCGCTGCAACACAGGGCTGACGCATCAGTGTTTATACTTTGAACAACCCCATACATTCGAACAAATATTGTTCATTCAGACAGCAGA
>NZ_JAPDBZ010000306.1:0-916 GCF_027705505.1 Aeromonas sp. QDB56 | reverse complement strand
CCGCGAATTCAACTTCGAAGTGCGACACTCGCCTATGCCGCCTGACGGTACTCTTCGAATACCTTGACAGGCTGCCTGAATCCGAGACATTTCCGAGGTCGTAGGTTGAGCCACTGCTCCGCTCTCCTGACATCCTCGTCCGTGACCTCTCTCAGGTCTGTTCCCTTTGGGATAAACTGCCTCAACAGCCCATTGCTGTTCTCGTTCAGACCGCGCTCCCACGAAGAGTAAGGGTGCGCAAAGTAAGTCTCGGCACCCAGCGCTTCCTCTATCGCCTTGTGTTCGGCAAACTCGCCGCCGTTGTCAAAGGTGATGGTATGCACCTGCTCGATGTAGGGCGTTAACATCTCGATTATCGCATCCCGCACCACCCCAGCCTGTTTGCTCGCGACCCGCTTGACCAGATAGAGCCGGCTCTTGCGCTCCACCAGGGTGACCAGTGCACCTGTGCCTTGCTTGCCCAGCACCGTGTCCGCCTCCCAATCACCGAGCCGCTCCCGGCTATCGACGATAGCCGGCCGTTCATCAATAGAGCGGGCTTCCTTGATGGGAGAACGCAGGCTGCTCGCCCCCTTGCGGTAGCGCTTGTGGCCCTGGCGCAGATGGCGGTACAACTGGCCACCCCGGGCTTTGTCGGCGGCCACATGGCGGTATATCCACTCGTGACTCACCATGAGGCCTATCTGCTTGCCCACCGCGCTTATCTGCTCCGGGCTCCACCACCAGGCGAGTGTCAGCTCGACAAACTGGATGACATCGGCAGATAGCCGAGATTTGGCCGCACTGGCCCGTCGGTGGGTGGCGTGCTGATGCGCATTGTCTGGCTGGTAGCCCTGCGGCCCGGCGTTACGACGCAGCTCCCGGTAGAGGGTGGAGCGATGAACGCCAATGGCGCGTGCGGTGGCAAGGATGGACA
>NZ_JAPDBZ010000305.1:0-923 GCF_027705505.1 Aeromonas sp. QDB56 | reverse complement strand
TGTGTTTGGCGACAACCAGTTTACCAGCACCCTGTCTGTCAACTTCCACTTTCCCAGGATCCCGCGAAGAACCAAAATTAATCCCAGTGCTTCCGCCACGGGAAAACAGGTGTAACGGGATCGCGCCTTGATCGAGCTGAGTCCCTGAGCCGGTCGCCAACGAGACAGCGTTAATCGAACCATTGGTTGCGGTCTTTAGCGTGGTCCCGTCGATCATCAGCACGATATGCGCGACGGCAGGCAGCAAGGATGCCCCACCGTAGAAAATGTTGGGGGTAGACGGTGTGCCCAAGAACGTCGAGATCTCGCCCTGCTGCCCCGGAGACTGGGCCGATGAAATAGGGAAGGTGCGAATAAGTCATATGGCACGAGAGCATTTACTGGTAACCCATTGATATTAAATGACTAAAATTTCATTTTTTGTTCTTGGGATACTTGTTCGCACTTTCCTTAATAGATATGGCAATAATGCTACACACTGAGCGCTAAATGCAAATTCTGAAAGCCTACAAATTCCGACTCGAACCGACCGAACAACAAGCGCAACGCCTGCGCCAGTTGGGCGGTTGTGCTCGTTATGTCTGGAATCACGGGCTGGCAGAAACCAAACGCATTCTGGATGCTGGCGAAAAACTGCCTTCTGCCTTTGAGCTGAACAGGATGCTCACCAGTTGGAAGAAAGACCCAGAAATGGCCTTTCTGGCCGAGGCATATACCGACAACCTCCAGCAGAAGCTCAAGGATTTGCATGGCGCGTGGATGCGCTGCTTTGATAAGAAACTCGCCGCCAAGGCACCCGTATTCAAGAAAAAAAGGTTCTTCGCGGGATCTTGGGGAAGTGGAAGCTGACAGACAGGGTGCTGGTAAACTGGCTGTCTCCAAACACACCACCACCATCACCCTGCTGTCGCCGTGCATCATAT
>NZ_JAPDBZ010000304.1:0-950 GCF_027705505.1 Aeromonas sp. QDB56 | reverse complement strand
ACCAGCGGGGCTGACGCCCCGGCGAAATTCCCCTCCCACCTACGTCGGAGGGAGTCCCCTTTCGCATTTAAGATGGAGAGGAAGGGGAGCACATTGACCGCATGCTGATCCATCAGGACCCGCACCTCGCCGCCGAGCAGGGCCCCCATGCGCACCAGATTGAAACTGTAGAGCAGGATGTTGACCACGGTGAACACCAGCACCGCAGGCAGATAGTCAGGGTAGCCATGGCGCCAGATGAGCCAGACAATCACCGCCCCCACCATCATGTAGCTCAGGCAGGCCAGCAGCACCCGGGGGGCCATCTTGTCGTTGAAGATGACGCTCCAGCAAAGGATCAGCAGGTAGACCAGCATGAAGAGGGTGAAGGCCCGCCAGTTTGGCGGCTCCCCGAAGAAGCGCTGGATGGCGAGTGGCATCAGGGCGAGGCAGAAGGTGATGAGCAGGTTGGCCAGCCAGATCCCCGCGATATGGGGGGCAAATGCCTGCATGAAGAAGAGCGATTGCGCCGCCAGGGCACAGAGGCTGGACCACCACCAGAGCCCGAGACCGGGTATTTCCCTGTGGGTCCACCAGATGATGGAGAGGGTGATGAATCCCAGGCTGTAGCCCCCGAGGGCCATCAACATCAGGGTAAATACGTCCAGATTGAGCAGAATTGAGGCGTCCATTCCCGAACCTTCCAATGGGGATGGCTGAGTATATGGGAAGCCCATGACAAGACACAGAGGGAGCCTATGGGCCGGGCAAAAATATTTGCCCAGCTCGCACGCCCTACTCCCCTTGAAGCGGCCGGACAACGCCCTGTCTGTGCCCGGATTTTCCACCGAGACGGCCGCCGGATATTTTGCACTTGAACCGGCGCCATTAGATACAGGGCGAGATCGTGAACGTTTTGAAGCAATGTTAAGAGGATTTGACCGACCGATCTGGGTGTGATCTTATACTCT
>NZ_JAPDBZ010000303.1:0-964 GCF_027705505.1 Aeromonas sp. QDB56 | reverse complement strand
GCGCGAGCAGCTATCACCCAGTAATGGGAATCCCCCTCCTGTGACGCGAAGCGCTAAGGTGGGGGAGGATGTCAAGCCGAGTTTGTTGACGTTGATGTAGCCGCCGACATTGACCCTGCCTTCGTATTCCACATCGACCTCTGCCTTGACCTTCTTGGTCAAGGTTGCCCCTGTCTCATCTCTGTCACCGCGGTAATCGGCGGATGCAGTGCCCGTCATGGCCATGATGACCGCGGCGGCTAATGAGCTATAAATAAGTCCACGCATAATGAGTCTCTCCATTGAACTTTCAGCGGAAGATATGCCCATCGGCTGATACCCCCGGGCCTGGCTTCCTATCCCTGCGGCATCATGGGGATGCCGTTACTGCGCCAGCCAGGGGCAGGGAAACCATGTTGACTGACTGGTTTCCCTGTCCCGTGACCTGGTTCACCTGAATGACCCCCTTGCTGCCCGTGAGGGCGGTGTCATCCAGATAGATGCTGGTAGTGGTGTTGGCGGGGGGCTTTCCCCCTGGGGTCTTCGCGACGCTGGAGCTGAGATTGATGTCGGTCACGACACCCAGGCCGCTGTCATCGAGGGACAGGGCGAAGGCGTTCAGTTGCTGGTTGCCCTCACCCGCCCCCTGATTGATGCCGACCAGTCCCCGGTTCTGGCTCAGGGCCGAGCCCAGGATGGCGACGCTCTGGCTGTCGTTCAGATTGGTGGTGGATTGATTCAGCTGACCAAATTGAATGACGGCCGGACCCGAAATTGCGATGGCGGCAAGATTGCCTTGTTGGTTGTTATTGCCGGCAACCATATTGACGCCCATGGAACCACGAATATTGCTCAATGCCTGAGCACCGAGATCGACCCGGTTTTGCGCCATTGAGGGGGGGGCAAATGCAGGGTGAGAGCGTGAACATCCTGTTAAATTTCAGAGAGTTTTTGCAGGCCAGCTGCGAGCACAGTGTCCAGATAG
>NZ_JAPDBZ010000302.1:0-971 GCF_027705505.1 Aeromonas sp. QDB56 | reverse complement strand
CTAATTTTATCGCCAAACAAAATCAACACGCGCGAAGCCTATGACCATTATTAATGCTAATCACTATCTGGAGCAACTCCTGGCTCCCGCCGCACTCGAGCGCATTGCTCGGCTCTGCAAGTTTTGTCTGCGTCAGCGCGCCATTACCCCTGCCATGCTCGTACCTGCACTGTTGCGGGCCATGGGGGGCGACCAGGTCAATGACATTGCCAGCTTACACCGTCATTTCAATGCCTTGCAGCTGACGAAAGAGCATCAGGTTTCTTACAAACCGTTTCACAATCAGCTGCGTAAAGAGAGCTTTGCCCTGTTTATGAAAGCGCTGGTCGAACGGGCCATCGCCTTGCGTATCGACCATCAACTCAAAGCGGCCTCCCTCGGCGCGTTCAAGCAGGTGTTATTGCACGATGGCACCTCCTTCGCGGTGCACCGGCGTCTGGCGGCTGACTTTCCCGGCCGGTTCAAGACCATCAGTCCGGCGGCTATCGAGTGCCATATGACCATGTCTCTGTCGGAGCAGAGCCCACTGTGCATGAGTGTGTCTGCCGATACCGCAGGGGAGCGGCAATTTCTCCCTGAGGCTCACAAGCTGGCCAACTGCCTGCTGCTGGCTGACGCGGGTTACATTGACAGGGCCTGGTTTGAGCAGGTGAACGACGCTGGCGGATTTTATCTGGTGCGAGGAACGCAAAGCCTGAACCCCAAGATAATCCAGGCCTGGCGCGGTGATGGACGGGAAGTGCCAAAACTGGCGGGACTGTCACTGAAAGAGGCAGGACGGCGGCGCTGTCGGGCTGAGGTGCTGGATATGGTGGTGAAGTCCGGCAAGGTCGAGTACCGCTTGATCCGACGCTGGTTTGCCGAGGAAAAGCGGTTCTGCTTGTGGATGACCAACCTGCCGCGAGCGGCATGGTCAGCAGAGCAGGTGATGAGCCTGTATCGCTGCCGTTGGCAGGTGGAGTTGTTATTTA
>NZ_JAPDBZ010000301.1:0-991 GCF_027705505.1 Aeromonas sp. QDB56 | reverse complement strand
CTGTGCTCGGTGATTGATCCGGGAGATCAGATCACCACTTGGCTAGATAGTTCCCCGATTTGTGCAACAAGGCCGATAGAGGGCGTAGAAGGGGCGGGATCGCCCCGCAAAGGGGGTCATCACCTCGATCAGCTTGCCTTGCAACAGCGCCTCGGTCGCCACGAAATGGTAGATCTGGAACAGACCGCCCCCAGCCACCGCCCAGCCCAGGCCCGCCAGCACATCGTCAAGCACCCGTTGTCTGCTCTGAACATGAAGGTCGACAGGGTCCCCCTGCTCGTTCACGAACTGCCAGGGGAAGGGGCGACCCGTGCTCGGGGTGATGAACTGGATCAGATCATGTTGCGACAGCATCTCCAGGGAGGTTGGCGCGGGGCGGCGGGCGACATAATCGGGGGCGCAGAAGACCCCGAGGCTGGCATCCTCCAGCTTGCGGGCGATGATCCGCCCATCGCGCGGCTCCCCCAGCCGGATGGCCAGATCGTAACCATCCTCCACGAAGTCGATGTTCCTGTTGGAGACATTGAGCTCCAGCTCGACCTCGGGATAGGCCGCCATGAAGCCCGGCAGCAGGGGCACCAGACGGTGGTGGGCATAGACGGTGCCCACGCTGATGCGCAGCACTCCTTTGGGGTGGCGCTGGCGACCGGTGATGGCCCGCTCGGCCTCGGCGATTTGCTCGAGCGCCTGCTGGCACTGCTCCCGATAGAGCTCCCCGTCATGGGTGAGGCGCACGCTGCGGGTGGTGCGATGGAAGAGTTTGACGCCGAGCCTGGCCTCGAGACGCTGGATGGAGCGGCTCACCGAGGCGGGCGTTACCCCCAGTACCTGAGCCGTGGCGGTAAAGCTGCCAAGTTCGGCTGCCTTGCAAAAGAGCTCTATGGTACCGAGCTGGACGGGGTCGAAGGCACGGGACCTCAGAGATCCCCTCATTTTTAGAGACTCAAATAATTCCAAGTGTGCGGGTATATAAGCGGTGTTGCTTCAGGTA
>NZ_JAPDBZ010000300.1:0-994 GCF_027705505.1 Aeromonas sp. QDB56 | reverse complement strand
TAAAGAGCGACGCAGCTTTTGGCTGCTGCGGGAGTGGCATTCTACTCAACCGCCTTCTCGAGTCAAGCCTTATTTTCCAAGGCTTTTCGAGGCATCTACTGGCTTGTTTGCGTTGCCGCTTGCCCTGTCGATGGAGGCGCATTATAGGGAGCGAATTCGTTCTGGCAAGGGGATAATTGCAAAAAGATGGCTTCCATCGTTCAATCGCTCACAAAGCCACCAAAAAGCATCATAATCCAGCGAAATCAGCCTGCGACAGGTGCTGCAACGGCAAAATCATGCAGGTTGTCGTAGATGGCATCGGCCAGTTCAATCCCCGCATCAGTAATCGGCTTACCCGTTCTGACCATTATCTTGTGACCGACCTTGGCATTGATGGCCGCCTTCAAGTCTGAAGGTTTGTCACCCACCATATAAGAGCGGCTCATATCGATACCGAGCTCCCGCTGGGCAAGCAACAACATACCCGGTTCGGGTTTGCGGCAGTCGCAGGGGGCACCGTGGTTCGGGTGATGGGGGCAGAAGTAGATACCATCGAGATCCACATCGCGATCGGCCAATGACCAATCCATCCACTCGGTCAGGTTCATGAAGTCATCTTCAGTGAAGTAACCACGGGCAATGCCGGATTGGTTGGTCACCACGACCAGCAAATAGCCTTTTTTCTTCAGCAATTGCATGGCCTCAATCGCCCCGGGCAGAAAATGGAAGTCATCAACCTGGCTGACATAACCCGTGTCTTTGTTGATGACACCATCGCGATCCAGAAAAATGGCGGGTTTACTCACAGCAACTACCTCTATAGATGATTTCGCAAAAGTATCTCACAAGCCATTTAAAGCCCCAAAAGTAAAAGGGGTGGCCGAAGCCACCCCTTTTACGTGTGCATATAAAGTATCGATTAAGCGATAACTTTAGCTACAACACCAGCACCTACGGTACGGCCACCTTCACGGATGGCGAAACGCAGGCCGTCGTCCATCGCGATCGGGGC
>NZ_JAPDBZ010000299.1:0-1014 GCF_027705505.1 Aeromonas sp. QDB56 | reverse complement strand
CTGCAAAGTAAACTGGATGGCTTTCTTGCCGCCAAGGATCTGATGGCGCAGGGGATCAAGATCTGATCAAGAGACAGCCCTCGACCTGATCGAGAAGAACAAGGTCAGCCTGAAAGGCCCGCTCACCACTCCGGTCGGCGGTGGCTTCACCTCCATCAACGTCTCCCTGCGCAAGAAGTTCAATCTCTACGCCAACGTGCGCCCCGTCCTCTCCTTCAAGGGCACCAAGAGCCGTTACGACAACATCGACATCATCACGGTGCGCGAGAACACCGAAGGCATGTACTCCGGTGCCGGCCAGAAGCGCAGCGATGACAACCAGAGCGCCGAGGCGATGAGCATCATCACCCGGGAAGGGGCCGAGCGCATCGTCACCTTCGCCTTCGAGCTGGCGCGCCAGGAAGGACGCAAGAAGGTCACCATCATCCACAAGGCCAACATCCTCAAGTCCACCTCCGGCCTGTTCCTGGAAGTGGCCCGTCAGGTCGCGGCCCGCTACCCGGACATCCAGAACGAGGAGATGATCGTCGACGCCGCCTGCATGAACCTGGTGATGTACCCGGAGCGCTTCGATGTGATGGTCACCACCAACCTGTTCGGCGACATTCTCTCGGATCTCTGTGCCGGTCTGGTGGGGGGGCTGGGCATGGCGCCAGGCGCCAACATCGGTGAAGGGGCCGCCATCTTCGAAGCGGTACACGGCTCTGCGCCGGACATCGCCGGCAAGAACATCGCCAACCCCACCTCGGTGATCCTCGCCTCCATCCAGATGCTGGAGTATCTCGGCATGCAGGACAAGGCGGAGCGCATTCGCGAGGCCGTGCGGACGACCATCGAGTCCGGCGATCGGGTGACCCGTGACCTGGGGGGCACAGCGTCCACCAGCGAATTCACCCAGGCCATCATCGACCGTCTATAAATAGAATCCAACCATATGATTTCCTGATTACCCATGACCCTCAGCCAGCTTCAAGAGCCGATATGGCATCGGAGGGCTTGCCACGACTGCATGCC
>NZ_JAPDBZ010000298.1:0-1033 GCF_027705505.1 Aeromonas sp. QDB56 | reverse complement strand
GGCGCTGTCCCAATTATGTGTTGGAAGGCTAATCTGGAAGTAGGTCATCACCGCGAGGACCTTCATCATGGATACGCCAGCCTTCCAACACCTGTTGTCCCTCTTTCCATTACTTACTCTGCGTCAGCGCCGTGTCGCTCAGCATGAGCTCGCCGCTCCACACCCGATTACGTCCCTCCATGCCCAGTTACCCACATGCTGCGGCTGTCCCCACTGCCAGGCGGATGCCACCCAGCTGGCCCCCTGGGGCTGGAGCCGTGGGCTGCGTCGTTACCGTTGTAAGCAGTGTCGGCGAACCAGCTCCCTCCTCACCAAGACGCCTTTGGCCAGATTACGTAAGGCTGAGCATTGGGAGGACTACGCCCAGGCTCTCATCGACGGGCTCACTGTCCGCCAGGCCGCCGTCCGCTGCGGTGTTTGCAAGAACACCGCCTTCTTGTGGCGTCACCGCTTCCTGAAGGCGATGGCAAACCACCAGGCAACACGGGAAGAAGGCATTGTTGAAGTGGATGAAACCTTCTTCCTCGAATCGTTCAAGGGGCAGCGAGGGTTGCCTCGTCCGGCAAGACATCGTGGCGGGAAAGGGCGTACCCGGGGGACCGGGCGGGATTACATCCCGGTGATGGTGGTGCAGGACAGGGCGGGCCATCAAGCCGACTTTCAGCTGGAAAGGCTGGATGCGCAGACGGTGAAAGCGGTGTTGCAGCCACTCATCGCGCCCGATGCAGTGCTCTGCAGTGATGGTGCAGGGGTGTATGCCAGTTTCAGCCAAGCGCGGGGCATAACACATCAGGTGGTGTACAACCGTCGAGGTGAGCGAGTCATTGGGGCATACCACATCCAGCATGTGAACGGATATCACCGGCGGTTGAAGGAGTGGATGGAACGATTCCATGGAGTCGCAACCCACTACCTGAGGAATTATCTGGGCTGGCGCAGGATGCTGGAACGTTACGGCAGGGAGGTAAATACCAAGATGTGTTTGCATGAGGCGCTAGGGCACCCGATGCAACACGTAATTGGGACATAGCCT
>NZ_JAPDBZ010000297.1:0-1051 GCF_027705505.1 Aeromonas sp. QDB56 | reverse complement strand
AAAGAGAGTAATAGATCAGAACGGCCGATCGCCGTCAAGCACTGAAAATAGCAAAATCAGGTGCGGAATGACGGATGTCGAGCCGCGCCATCACCTTGAGGCGAGCCGCAAAACGGTTCGCCAGGTTCACCGGCGGGGTGGCGATTTCGTGCAGTATGCCGTCGATCCTAAAGCGGATCCGGTACTTTGTCTCATAAGGTTCGAAGTGAAGATCGGACGCGCCGCGCTTGATGGCGTCCATCATGATCTTGTGGATGTACTTGACGATGGGGGCGTCATCGTCGGCCGTATTGACGCTCTCGTCGAGGCGGGAGTTCTCGTCGGAGACCTCGAGTTCCGAGATCTCCGCCTCGTCGATATGGTCCACACCGAGCACGTCCTGCTCGCTCTCCATCAATTTGCCGATGGCGGCGGTCAGCTTGCTCTCCTCGACCAGCAGGGCCTCCGTGTGCAGGCCGAAGCTGAAGCCAAAATCCTCCAGGGCCGACACATTGGTCGGATCCGACATGGCGATATAGAGGGTGTGGCCCTGGGTATAGATGGGTAGAACGTGATGTTTTTCAATCAGCTTTTGATTGAGGTATTTCTGCGGGATCTCGGCGAGATCGAAGGCGGCGAGATCCAGCAGAGGTACCCCATACTCCAGCTCGCAAAAGTCGGCGAGGGTCTTGCTGTCGAGGATGTCGTTTTCAATCAGGAAGGTGACAAAGGGCTTGCGCTGCGCCCTGGCCTGGCTCAGATAGCGCTGTGAGTCAGGCTCACTGAGAAGGGAGGAAGCGGCCAGGCTGGTGGCCAGGCCGCTATTGAGGCTAGAGGTCATGCGTTAGCACATACCAGCTTGAGCGCATGTTCCTTCTGTTCTTGCCCAGTTAACTTGCTTTGAGTCTTCAATCGTACCAGACAAGACAAAGGTGGGGTTTGCTGGATCCAGAGAATCAAAGTCTGCACCGCTTTTAACTTGGATATATACCCCTCCAGGGCGGGATCGTGAATGTTTTTTAACCATGTAAACAGGTTTGACCTCACGATCTGACTATGATCTTATGTGCTC
>NZ_JAPDBZ010000296.1:0-1062 GCF_027705505.1 Aeromonas sp. QDB56 | reverse complement strand
CTAGAAGACCGACTCAACCAGCACAGCGGCAATTCCTCCAAGCCTCCTTCCAGTGATGGGCCAGGCTCACCACCACCTGCTCGGCCGCGCCTTGCCTCAGGTAAAAAACGCGGCGCCCAACCGGGCCACAAAGGCGCTCGGCGTGAGCGTCATCCAGCGGATGAACGGCTGACGGTAATACCCCATTACCCTGCCAGACAGTGCGCCTGCTGTGGGGGCAATGTGGTATTTCATGACAAACCCTACCGCGTCCATCAGGTCTTTGACCTGCCCGAGGTCAGCTACAGGGTGACCGAACATCAGCTCTTTAGCGGCACCTGTTGTCATTGCATCGAGACCAGCCCGGCTCCGTTGCCCGAGACGGTGAGCAGCAGCCAGATGGGGACCAACCTGCTGAGCTACATCGCCCTGCAAAGTGGTCTGTTTCACCAGAGCATTAGCCAGATACAACAACAGCTTAAACAGCACTTCGGCCTGAGCTTCAGTCGCGGCGCCATCAGCGAGGCGCAAGGGCGAGTCAGTGCCATGTTGACCCCGACGCACCAGGCCATCAAACAACAAGTGCAATCAGCCTCCTGTATCCATGCCGATGAAACACGGCATCAGCGTGGTGGTGAGCGGCGCTGGATGTGGCTGGCACTGAGCAAGGTGGCCGTCTGTTTCATGACGGCGTTTGGCCGGGGTCAGGATGCGGCCAAACGGCTGCTGGGCTCAGAATTGGATGGCGTGTTGGTGACAGACCAGTACGCAGGATACCGTTTCATCGACAGCAGCCAGCGTCAGCTGTGCTGGGCCCATGTACTGCGCAATGTGGCAGCGATTGCCGACAGCGGCGAAAAGGTCAATCAGCCCATTGGGGCCCGACTGGTGCTTCTCGCAAATAGCGTATTCAGGGTTCGACATGGCTATGAACAAGGCGTGTTGAGCCAGAAACAATATCAGCGAAGGCTTGAGCGATGTCGGCAAAGCTGGCGAAAAGAGCTGGGGCGAGGCAGTTTGCTGTGCAGCAAGCGCTACCGAGGTCGCTGTCGGCTACTGCTCAAGGATGATGAAATGCTGTGG
>NZ_JAPDBZ010000295.1:0-1063 GCF_027705505.1 Aeromonas sp. QDB56 | reverse complement strand
GGCGCTGTTTCCCAAATCAACCATCAAGCCACAACTGCCCCAGCCCCAAGTGACCGTTACACTCGGGGCTTTCTGACAGGCAGACCAAGGGTATTCAGTTTGTTTATGGCACTGACATACGCCATGACTTCTCCCACTTGGCCATTGTAGTTACGCAGACTGATTCTCCCCGCCAGCAACTGCTTGAACCGATACATCGCCGTTTCCGCCAGCGAGCGACGGTGATACCCCGATATCTTCTTCCAGTGCGCCAGCCCTTCCTTGCGCATCACCAGCACAGCCTCATTTCTTGGATGTCCTTTTTCCCATAGCCCAGCGTTCTTGCGAGGCGGGATACAGGCTGTCGCCCCTTTGCGCGAGATTAGCTGATGGCTGGCTTTGCTGTCATAGGCGCCATCCGCATAAACACGTCCCAGCTTGCGCCGCAGTGGGTTGAGCAAGGTCGGCAACACCTCGGCATCATGGACATTTTCCAGCGAGACTTCCGCCGCCACGATATCGTGGGTCACCGGGTCTACCGCCAGATGCAACTTGCGCCACACTCGCCGCTTCTCGGCGCCGTGTTTTCTGACCTTCCACTCGCCTTCACCAAATACCTTCAGGCCCGTCGAATCGATAACCAAGTCAGTGATGCGCCCCTTAGAGGGCTGTCGATAAGCCACCGCCACCGTGCGTGCTCGCTTGCTGACACAGCTGTAATCGGGGGCACAAAGCGGTACGTTCATCAACTCGAACAGGGAGTCGAGTAGTCCCTGGGTGGCCCGCAGAGTGAGGTTGAAAATCCCCTTGAGCATCAGGAAGGTGCAGATGGTCTGGTCAGTGTATAGTTGGCTGCGGCCCCGCCGCCCATGATGGCCGTGGTGAAACCAGTTGTTCATGGCCTCGGCATCAACCCAGAAGGTGAGTGAACCACGGTTAATCAAAGATTTGTTGTATGTAGGCCAGTTGGTGATGGGGTGAAGCGACGTGCTCATGATGCAGACTTGAAGGAGATGGTGGTGATCAGATCACCAAGTCCTCAGTTAGTTCCATTCAAGCTGCATCGATTTGGGCAACAACGCCA
>NZ_JAPDBZ010000294.1:0-1063 GCF_027705505.1 Aeromonas sp. QDB56 | reverse complement strand
GGCGTTGTTGCCCAAATCGACTATTGAAACGCCCTTTCCTCCGGCCTTGAGCGATGGCTACACTCGGGGCCTTCTGATAGGTAGACCAAGGGCGTTCAGTTTGTTCATGGCACAGACATAGGCCATCACTTCACCCACTTGGTTGTTGTACTTGCGCAAGCTCAGTTTCCCCGTCAGCAACTGCTTGAAACGGCACATCGCCGTTTCTGCCAGCGAGCGCCGATGATAACCGGATGCCTTCTTCCAATGAGGTAGCCCCTCCTTGCGCATGACCAGCACCGCATCATTACGCGGATGTCCTTCCTCCCATAATCCAGCATTCTTGCGTGGTGGAATGCAAGCCGTGGCCCCTTTGCGGGTTATCAATTCATGGCAGGCCTTGGCGTCATAGGCACCATCGGCATACACCGTGCCCAGCTGACGGCGCAGTGGATTAAGCAGCGTGGGCAAGACTTCGGCATCATGGACATTCTCCAGCGAGACCTCTGCCGCCACGATGTCATGGCTGACAGGGTCCACCGCCAGATGCAGCTTGCGCCATACCCGGCGCTTCTCATGGCCGTGTTTCCTGACCTTCCACTCCCCTTCGCCAAAGACCTTGAGTCCCGTGGAATCGATGACCAGGTCGGTGATTTGGCCCTTGGGTGGCTGACGGTATGAGACCTTGATGGTGCTGGCACGTTTGCTGACACAGGTATAGTCGGGGGCGCACAGCGGCACATTCATCAGCTCAAACAGCGAGTCGAGCAGGCCCTGAGTTGCCCGTAGGGAGAGATTGAATATCCCCTTGAGCATCAGAAAGGTACAGATGGTCTGGTCGGTGTAGAGGGTGCTGCGCCCCCGCCGGCCATGATGATCTTGATGGAACCAGTTGTTCATGGCCTCGGCATCGACCCAGAAGGTGAGCGAGCCCCGGTTGATCAGGGAACGGTTGTACTGCGACCAGTTGACGACAGGGTGAAGCGACTTGCCCATGATGCTGATATGAAGAGGGATTTGGTGATCAGATCATGGGCTTCACCAAAAGTTCCATTCAGGTCGAGCTGATTTGGGCAACAACGCC
>NZ_JAPDBZ010000293.1:0-1076 GCF_027705505.1 Aeromonas sp. QDB56 | reverse complement strand
ACCAGCAGATCATTTTGGAGGTATTGGGTGAGCGCTATCGGCAAATTTATTCCTAAATCAGGTGCGGA
The DNA here is from genome assembly GCF_027705505.1 of Aeromonas sp. QDB56. Classification (NCBI taxonomy): domain Bacteria; kingdom Pseudomonadati; phylum Pseudomonadota; class Gammaproteobacteria; order Aeromonadales; family Aeromonadaceae; genus Aeromonas; species Aeromonas sp. QDB56. Next base: position 1,008 of record NZ_JAPDBZ010000293.1, on the reverse strand, counting down.
ATGTCGGTTGAAACAACTCCTCGAATTTGATGATGCGGTGCTGGCTATCCAGAAACAGGATGGCGAATACCTCTCGCTCATAGCCCTGCAGCAGGGTCTGCAGGCAACTGTAGGTAAGACTCGGCGAGGTGAGCGCCTTGCCCTTGGTGACGCGTGCTCTGGCCAGTCGGTTGGCCATGGCCAAGATTTCCTCGGCTGTGGCAGGCTCGGTGAGGACATAAGTACCCTGGGTCTCTCCAGCTTTGAATTTGTTGTGGCTCATGGTGAGTTCTCCATAGAAAACGCCACCTCCGGCGTCAGTGCTGAAGGTGGCGTTGTCGTGAATGCGGTTAGGTACAGCTCAGGGCTGTGCTGAATGTGTTCATCTGACAGTAGAGCCAGAAGTTGTTCTCCCATTGCTGGTACAACTCGATGGCGTCATCGTGCTCCAGCACGCCCAGATAGATGTGGGTGAACTCGGGGCTGAGCAAATCAAAGTCCAGCTCCTTGTCGAGCTCGGCCCAATCGCCATAGCCCTGATAGCTAAAGTCGGTGATGGTATCGAATAGCCAGCCGTTGAGGCCGCGTACCAGCCGGATTTCCACCGGGTGATAGCCGCCTTGGGTGGCCGAATAGTTCGGGTCATTGAAACGAAAAGTGAGGGCCGTCAGTGGCTCTAGGTTGATGCATTGCTCGCTCACCATTTCGGCCAGCCGGGATTTCAGCCACGGGCTGACGGGCAGCAGTTGGCCTTCCGCTTGAAAGGGAATTGTCATGGTCATCTCCTGAGTATTCGGGGGTTAGTCGGTTAGCCAGTCGAACAGCTTCTTGGCGCCGTATAGCGCGGTTCCGGCTACTGCTATCGGAACGGCTAACGGGGCGGCGCTCGCCAGGGTCAATCCGCTCGCGACAATGGCTGCAGTCTGTGAGGCGGAAGGTAGGGCTGTTGTCACGTAAGCGCCCTTGAATCGGCATCTTTTTTTCCCAAAATCAGCTCGTCACACTTGAAATCCATTACCTCTTCGCTGG
>NZ_JAPDBZ010000292.1:0-1087 GCF_027705505.1 Aeromonas sp. QDB56 | reverse complement strand
TACGACAACAGGTCAACTGAGCGAAATCGGCGCCTGAGAGACTGCTGTCCTGCTTTGGAATTGTGCAACAAGGCCGTCAGCTGCTGGACAGAGGCAACCCCAGCCTCTTCGCCATCAAGGGGTTCGATAGCCAGTCCACCAACTCACTGAGTCACCAGTTACCGGTATTAGAGCAGGCACTGACCCAGCATCTACAATGCTGGCTCATCACCAAAGACCAGCGCAAGCAGCTGTTTAGCCCCTATCAGCTCGTCAACTACAAGGGCACCTGGCACTTGGTCGGCGTCAGCGAGGGGAGATTGCAAGCCTATCCGCTGAGCAACATCGCACTGGTTGAGCTATCGCAACAGACCTTTACCCGTGATGCGCTCATTCAACGACAGATCGATACCGACCCGACGCTCTGGCGCTCCGGCATGATCGAGGTGCTCCTCAAGGCCAATGCATCCATCGCTATCAACTTTCAGCATCGCCCGTTGCTGCCCGAGCAGGAGATTGTCAAAACCCTGGATGACGGTGCGCTGTTATTGAGCAGTCGCGTGCTCGATGCCAATCAAATTCTGCCTGTCATCAAATCCTGGATGCCGGAACTCACCGTGATCTCGCCCGGCTTTATCCATGAGCAGATCGTCCGTGATTTACGCCATTTATTGACCCTGATGAGTCAGGCTCCACCCTGATTCATTTATGACAAAGATCCCAGTTTATACATCTGGCGACAGCGCCTGACATGCCGCGACACCACCTGTCGCCACTGTTCTGCATTGTCGTCAACCATCAAGCAGTAGCAATCCAAGGAGTGATGCATGAGTAAAATGATCCAGATGAAAGAGTCCACCGCAAAGCGCGAAGTGAAGCAGGAATACGGCCTGACCGAAACGGATGGCCAGGCTTTCTGGGATCGGGTGAACCGGGTGATCGGTGAATCCCGAGAGGAAGTCGATAATGAAGACCGCGTTCCTGCCGGATATGAAGTGTATCGATAACGTCAACGCGTACATGTTAGTTGGTCATCATGTACAGGATCTTTAGCTACAACCAATTGAAATAGATAGAAAAAAGGCTTCGTTTGTGATCTGATTTAATC
>NZ_JAPDBZ010000291.1:0-1087 GCF_027705505.1 Aeromonas sp. QDB56 | reverse complement strand
ATGTTCAGAACAAACCGTCTAAATAGCGCCATATTCTCGACTGCATCCTCCATCGCTATCCTTGATGCATCCTCGTTAAACACCACATCAAGAATGTAATGCTGGCTGTTCTCTATCCGCCAATGCTGACGAATATAGTGCCCGAGCAGCTTGTGCTTGGGGGATAACGAACTGACATAGTAGGAGGTATCTACCGTTCCTTTTCCGTTGGCGCTGCGGTGGCGCTCAACGGCAATGATGCTGCGGATTGTCGGCCATTTCTCTGCTAACTCTGGCGGTAATTTTGCTTTTAATTGAAACACATAGCGTTCTTCTTGACGACCATGCCCACTCTCTTTGTGCTCGACGACAATCTTCTCTTTCTGAGCGTCAAACAGTGCCTGGAATTGTGACTGAACGGCTTGGTACAACTTTGGCTGATTCTTCTTTACCTGTACCACCACATGAGCCTTCTTCTCGCTGATTTTCTGCAATGTTTCTCGCTGACAATGCAGGGCATCAAGCGTGACAACGGCCCCCTTGAGTTCAAGAATGTCCAGCATCTCTTTGACGGTTTCGATTTCCCCCTTCTTGTTCGGGGTTGCTTTCTGGCTTAGCACCAGCCCATTTTCGGTATCGTAGGCCGTGACCAACTGCAGAGCATCCTTGGCATTTCCCCGAAAGGAGCCGCGTAACACCTTGCCATCAAAGGCAATTATGGGTTTTCCCTGATGAGTGCGCTGTTCATTGACCCAGCACAGCAATGCTTCAAGCAGGGTATCGATGACAATGCAGCGCAGAATGCGAGCAATGGTGTGACGGCGCGGGATGCCATTGGCAAAGGGGCGATACTGACGGAGCCAATCGGCCTTTGAATTGCCATAGGTCTCTATGTCCCGCCAGCCCTCGGCGCCACTAATGATGGCGCTGATGACAAGAAACATGACATCAACAAGATCATGTTTACGATTGATATCAGAGCGGGTTTCTTCAACAAGGGTAAGGTGTTCAATTAAGGTCATAGAGCGCGCCTCCTGCATGGAGACGTGATTAGATCACAGACGATCAGCCTGTTCAAATTTCATTAACAAAGTGCGATCCCGCCCTG
>NZ_JAPDBZ010000290.1:0-1089 GCF_027705505.1 Aeromonas sp. QDB56 | reverse complement strand
ACCCCTCTGGAGGCCGCGGACGGCGTGGCCTCCAGAGCACTTTGTCGTTTTTGGACGGAAAATCCCTAGAACCCCAAATTGGCGGTGCAAACTCCACACTCTTCCACACAAGATAGGTGGAATGAGGGGGGAGTTGGTTGTCTATAAATAACCATGTGTTAGACTTTTCCCATAGGTTGCGTACCTAGCCCCGAACTCTCGTTCCGTCTTCCGCCAAGTTGATGAAAGAGATTCGGGGTTTGTCCTTTCTGGGCAATACGTTACACACCATCAAACAAGAAATCTATCGCGTCCTTGATGAGCTGACGCGACTCCTGCACACCAGTGACTTCATCCCCAAGCTGCGCCAGCCTCACCGCTGCCATGTCCTGCGTCATCACCAAATACTTATCACCCTCAACGATGATCACCGGATTCAGCCGCTGCGCTGGCCGTCCAGTGAAGGCTACCAGCGGGAACAGTGGGATCACCATCCTGGTGGCCAGCTCGCCAATGATGTCGCTTTGCACATCCAGCAAATAGGGGTAAGCGCGGGCATTGCCCTTGTTGCGGTAGATAGTGAACTGCATCAAAACGCCCTGTAATCGTCGGAGAGCAGGCCGTGCTCCTCGGTGATGCGGTTCAGCGTCTGTATGGCTGCACTGTTCTCACGCTTCCAGCGTTCTGCTTCTGAGCCGCTGATTTCATTCTGTAGCGCGGTTGCAAGGGTGGCTGACAGGTTGATCCCCGCCGCTCTGGCTCGTTCCAACAAGCAGGGCTCCAGCGTGACGCTGACCGTTCTCTTGCTGCGCATTGCTGCTGCGACCATGATGACCTCCAATTAAGCACGTGTCGTGACACGTGCCAACATTAACACATCCCTATTCAAGATCCCAACAAGCGTCTCGGAGCAACCTCAAACCCGGCGGCATCGATCTCAAAGCGGACCACGCCGATGTCCTGCAAATAGGCCTGCAAGGTATCGAGCTTACGAAAGACCCGGAGTTGTTTGCTGCGCTGGGCGGCCAGGGCACGTTCGGCCAGACCGTAGCGCACCAGCAGCGTCCAGCCGCCAGGTTGTCCGACGGCGACCACGACACGAACGGCACC
>NZ_JAPDBZ010000289.1:0-1091 GCF_027705505.1 Aeromonas sp. QDB56 | reverse complement strand
CGTGAATTCAGATAATAAGTGCAATGCCCATGGTGCATAGGAGAGAGGCGGTCAACTACCAGTTAGGGTACGCTTCTTCTCGCCAAAGAAACAAAGCGATACACCATGAAATACCAGCAGTTGACCGAGGGGCTACGATACCAGATTGCCTGCCTCCGTGACCATGGCCTGTCACAGGCCCGCATTGCCAAACAGCTCGGGGTTCATCCATCGACTATCAGTCGTGAGCTTCGTCGTAATTGTGCTGGGCAGGCCTATCAGCCGCAGCAGGCTCACCAACTTGCCACGGCACGACGGCTGACGAGTCAGAAGCGTACTGTCCCGTCTGATACCATCGACTTTGTTTGCATGGCGCTGGTCGCGGACTGGAGTCCCGAGCAAATCAGTGGCGTTGGAGACATGATTAACTGCCCGGTTAGCCACGAGTGGATATACCGCTATGTGGCACGCGACAAGGCCAACGGTGGCACGCTATACCGGCATCTGCGTCAGGGTCACAAACGCTATCGCAAGGGTAAGAACAGCAAACGCAGTGTCATTCCCAATCCGGTATCGATTGATGAACGCCCTGCGATAGTCAATGAGCGGAGCCGTGTGGGAGATTGGGAAGTCGATACCGTGTTGGGTAAGCAAGGCAGCGGTGCAATAGTGAGTCTGTTGGAGCGTAAGAGCCGGCTCTACCTGGTTCAATACGTTCCCAGCAAAACAGCCAGCGCGGTGGCGGACACCATTATCAGCATGCTGAAACCCTACCAGGCACATGTCCATACCATCACAGCTGACAATGGTAGCGAGTTTGTCGAACATGAACGTGTTGCAGCAGAGCTGGAAGCGCAGGTGTACTTTGCGCATCCATACAGTGCATGGGAACGGGGACAGAATGAGAATAGCAATGGTCTGCTGCGGCAATATGTGCCCAAAGGCAGTGATTTGAGTGTGGTGACAGCAGAGGCACTGTCAGCCGTCGAAAAGCGGCTGAACTTCAGGCCGCGCAAATGCTTGGGATTTAAACAGCCACAGGTGGTTTTTGACGAACTTCTGAAAGCAGCCTGATTTTTAATCGGGAATTGCACTTCGAAGTTGAATTCGCG
>NZ_JAPDBZ010000288.1:0-1099 GCF_027705505.1 Aeromonas sp. QDB56 | reverse complement strand
CGTTCGGCCAGACCGTAGCGCACCAGCAGCGTCCAGCCGCCAGGTTGTCCGACGGCGACCACGACACGAACGGCACCGGCCGCCACCAGTTGTACCAGGGTGGGATGGGTAATGGTTTCCATGGGGGAGATTCCGAGGCAAGGGATAGTGCGGCGCAGGATGGGAGATGACGCCTCGCAAAACAAGCCATCTTGCAGGATGACAGGCAGCAAAAATGGCGTCCGATTTAACGTAACGCCCCCTTATGCGCACAGACCTGCCAAGGACCCTTCCCCAGCGAGCTGGCCAATTAGCGGCGAGTATCCCTCTCGAGCGCAATGTTAGACACTGTCTTCTGGCCGCATGGGTACATATGTTGCCTTCACGCGGCGCGATTTGGATAAGTAGGTTGTCCAAATCGCCGCGGAAATGACTGACACAATGAATGCGCCAAAGAACTGCGGGTCTGGATCAATCTCCCCAAACACCACTAACGGGATAAAAAGCCCCATGACAATCGACGCCGCGGGGCCAGTGATCCACAAAAGGACTTTCGCTCGCTTGACCACGGACATATCTACCCCTGTGGCGAGTCCAAACCCAGCGTAAAAGCTCAAACAGCACACCACCAGAAAGCTCCACCAAGTAAGAGACTTAAATGTTCCCCATTCGGCGACGGTTACTAGATTTGGGTACTGTGATTCGACGGACATGATGTCGGCGTTTATGCGACCGGCGCCCATGAGTGGCCCCAAAAACATAAGACCCGCAACCAAGAGCAAAAGCCAGCCTCCGACACCTACAGGTCCGCTGCTATTGCTTGGTCGGGGAGTGCGTTTCGCAAAGCGATAGATGCCATAAATGGCACCAATGGGGATGATGATTATGAGCAACTGCCAAATCGATAATGATCCCATGAATTTATCCTTGTTGATTGTTTAACGTTCCGGTTCAGCGGCTGCGCGGCAGTTGAGAGTAGATATCCTACCGCTCTATGGATGCTGCCTCGCATCGTACCGCAGGCGACCCCAGCGGAGGGCCTCGGGGATCGCAAAACAGAGCAGGAGCGGCCCAAAAACCGCCGCGCATAATCGCCATTATGTTCAATTGGCATTTTCAC
>NZ_JAPDBZ010000287.1:0-1118 GCF_027705505.1 Aeromonas sp. QDB56 | reverse complement strand
GACTGTGCTCGGTGATTGATCCGGGAGATCAGATCACCACTTGGCTAGATAGTTCCCCGATTTGTGCAACAAGGCCATCATGGCTGCGTAACCACCAGTCAGGTTAGGCACAGAAACACCGATCAGGGCATCTTGTACTTTCGCCGGGTCAGTAGTGCCCGCTTTTTCAACCGCTTTCACCCACATGTTGAAACCGATGTAAGTCGCTTCCATTGGGTCGTTGGTTACAAGCTCTTTTTTACCGGTAAATTTGTGCCATTTTTCGATGAAATCTTTGTTTGCTGGGGTGTCTACGCTTTCAAAGTAATTCCATGCCGCCAGATGGCCAACCAACGGTTTAGTGTCGATACCTGACAGCTCTTCTTCACCAACAGAGAACGCCACCACTGGGATGTCTTGTGCAGAGACGCCTTGGTTGCCTAACTCTTTATAGAAAGGCACGTTCGCATCGCCGTTGATAGTAGAAACCACCGCAGTTTTCTTGCCCGCAGAACCGAATTTCTTCACATCAGCTACGATTGACTGCCAGTCTGAGTGACCAAACGGGGTGTAGTTCACCATGATGTCAGACGCTTTCACGCCTTTGGCTTTCAGGTAAGCTTCCAGAATTTTGTTGGTGGTGCGTGGATAGACATAGTCAGTACCCAGCAGAGCCCAACGCTCTACGCCCTGTTCCATCAGGTAATCAACCGCTGGAATCGCCTGCTGGTTTGGTGCAGCACCGGTATAGAATACGTTTTTGGATGACTCTTCCCCTTCATACTGCACAGGGTAGAACAGCACGCTGTTCAGCTCTTCCACTACTGGCAGCACTGATTTACGGGAAACGGAAGTCCAGCAGCCGAAAATGGCAGAGACTTTGTCTTTTTGAACCAACTCACGCGCTTTTTCAGCGAACAGCGGCCAGTTTGACGCAGGGTCAACCACCACAGGCTCCAGTTTTTTGCCCAGCAATCCGCCTTTCTTGTTCTGCTCATCAATCAGCATAAGCATGGTGTCTTTCAGTGTGGTTTCACTGATCGCCATGGTGCCAGACAGCGAGGGCCTTGTTGCACAAATCGGGGAACTATCTAGCCAAGTGGTGATCTGATCTCCCGGATCAATCACCGAGCACAGTC
>NZ_JAPDBZ010000286.1:0-1121 GCF_027705505.1 Aeromonas sp. QDB56 | reverse complement strand
GCTACAACACCAGCACCTACGGTACGGCCACCTTCACGGATGGCGAAACGCAGGCCGTCGTCCATCGCGATCGGGGCAATCAGGGTAACAACCATCTTGATGTTGTCGCCCGGCATTACCATCTCTACGCCTTCCGGCAGTTCGATGGTACCGGTCACGTCGGTAGTACGGAAGTAGAACTGCGGACGGTAGCCCTTGAAGAACGGAGTGTGACGACCACCTTCTTCTTTGGACAGCACGTACACTTCGGATTCGAACTTGGTGTGCGGCTTGATGGTGCCCGGCTTGGCCAGTACCTGACCACGCTCTACGTCTTCACGCTTCACGCCACGCAGCAGTGCGCCAACGTTCTCACCTGCACGACCTTCGTCCAGCAGTTTGCGGAACATTTCAACGCCGGTACAGGTGGTCTTGGTGGTATCTTTGATACCAACGATTTCCACTTCTTCACCAACCTTGACGATACCGCGCTCTACACGACCGGTAACTACGGTACCACGGCCTGCGATGGAGAATACGTCTTCGATAGGCATCAGGAACGGCTGGTCAATGGCACGCTCCGGCTCCGGAATGTAGGTGTCCAGGTGGCCAGCCAGTTCCAGGATCTTCTCTTCCCACTGAGCTTCGCCTTCCAGCGCTTTCAGTGCGGAACCACGGACTACCGGCAGGTCATCACCCGGGAAGTCGTACTCGGACAGCAGTTCGCGAACTTCCATCTCGACCAGTTCCAGCAGCTCTTCGTCATCTACCATGTCGCACTTGTTCATGAACACGATGATGTACGGAACGCCTACCTGACGACCCAGCAGGATGTGCTCACGAGTCTGCGGCATCGGGCCGTCAGTCGCTGCTACTACCAGGATTGCGCCGTCCATCTGGGCAGCACCGGTGATCATGTTTTTAACGTAGTCGGCGTGACCCGGGCAATCTACGTGAGCGTAGTGGCGGGTAGCAGTGTCGTATTCTACGTGGGAGGTGTTGATGGTGATACCACGCTCACGCTCTTCCGGTGCCTTGTCGATCTGGTCGAAGGCGAAAGCTTTACCACCGAAGTGCTTGGCCAGCACGTTGGTGATGGCGGCGGTCAGGGTGGTTTTACCGTGGTCAACGTGGCCGATGGT
>NZ_JAPDBZ010000285.1:0-1123 GCF_027705505.1 Aeromonas sp. QDB56 | reverse complement strand
GAAGAGGGATTTGGTGATCAGATCATGGGCTTCACCAAAAGTTCCATTCAGGTCGAGCTGATTTGGGCAACAACGCCGGTGATCACCAATGCGCTGATTATTGATCACTGGGGCATCGTCAAAGCCGATATCGGCGTTAAACATGGTCGTATCGCGGGCATCGGCAAAGCGGGTAACCCTGATGTGCAACCGGGCGTGACATTAGTGATTGGCCCGGGCACCGAAGTGATCGCGGGGGAAGGCTCTATTGTCACAGCGGGTGGCATCGACAGCCATATTCATTTCATCTGCCCGCAACAGATCGACGAAGCGCTCTGCTCTGGCGTGACCACCATGTTGGGTGGGGGCACAGGCCCGGCAACGGGCACCAACGCCACAACGTGTACGCCGGGCCCTTGGTATATGGCGCGTATGTTGGAAGCAGCAGAAAGTCTGCCGATGAACTTGGGTTTCCTCGGTAAAGGGAATGCCAGCTTACCCGATGCGCTGCATGAGCAGGTCGCCGCAGGTGCGATAGGCCTGAAACTGCATGAAGATTGGGGTTCTACCCCCGCATCGATTGATAACTGCCTGAATGTGGCGGAAGAAACCGACACGCAAGTGGCTATTCATACCGATACGCTCAACGAAAGCGGTTTTGTCGAAGACACACTGGCAGCAATTGGCGATCGCACTATTCACACTTATCACACCGAAGGTGCGGGTGGTGGGCATGCACCGGATATCATCAGAGCGTGCGGGCTGGCGAACGTGCTGCCGTCTTCTACGAACCCAACGCGCCCTTACACCGTGAATACCGTCGATGAGCATCTCGATATGTTGATGGTTTGCCACCATCTCGACCCCGCTATTCCTGAAGATGTGGCATTTGCGGAATCACGTATTCGTCGTGAAACTATTGCGGCGGAAGATATTCTGCATGACCTCGGCGCATTCTCGATGATTTCGTCCGATTCACAAGCAATGGGACGTGTCGGTGAGGTGATCACGCGCACATGGCAGACTGCGCACAAAATGAAAGTGCAACGCGGCAGCCTCGGTAGCGACCCAGGGCGGGATCGCACTTTGTTAATGAAATTTGAACAGGCTGATCGTCTGTGATCTAATCACGTCTCCATGCAGG
>NZ_JAPDBZ010000284.1:0-1142 GCF_027705505.1 Aeromonas sp. QDB56 | reverse complement strand
ACGTCCCGCTGGAGCCCATTGCAAAAAAAGTGGCGCAATACAACGAAGGCAAGTAGGTCGATTTAGCGGCGCTTACGAGACACAGAGCATTCCTCTAATCGCGTAGGGGTGAAGCCATCACGCAGCGTGGTTAACATCCTGGTATGGGGTGGGCTGGGGTTCATCGGTGGCCGTTACACTGGTCGGCATTGACTACAGTGATGGCCACCCGGTGTCAGTGTCGGGGATCATGTGGGGTCCGCTTCTTTACTTCAGGAGCAGGGTAAAGCTCCTCGTGATAGAGGGACACGAGGTGTTTGACGGCCGCCTCGATCTCACGCAGTCCCGTCAGGCGTTTAGACAGAAGCCCGCGGTTGACGCCATGTTTCTCCGCAGCCTCCTTCTGAGTGCTGCCTAACACCATCACTTCATACATGGCCTGGATAATGGCGTCTGAGGTCATCTTGGTCAGCGCTATTAGCCCGTCGAATTGTTTCTTGTTCATCTACGAAGTCCTACAACAACCAACGGATGATAAGGGTCATATTCTCTCTCCGGTAAGCGTCCCTCAAAGTAGCTTGGGACGCCCCATAGGCAACATCGAGTATCCGTCCGGGCAGGACTCTGACCATGATGTGGTCGGGCTACCGGGCAGAGTACCCATCTATCATCCCTGCTAGGCCGGTCATAAAGCAAGAAAAATGACTAATAAAGGTCATTTGGTTGCTCGGAGTGGCAGTCTTAGCCGGACATTTTGATTCTGCAGCGTTAAAAATGAAAAAAGCCACTGTGTGTTGAACACGAGTGGCTTAGTGAGTTAATGGAACATCATGCCGGTCAAGGTCACGAGTTCACGTAAGTTGCGGAACAGCTGGCCGTGCGCTGCTTTCGCAGAGCTTGGCTCGTTGTCGAACATGCACATCTCTTTGATCACGTAACCCTTCATGGGAACACGTTGGAGATAGCACAGAGCGGAGTTGTCCGCAGTGGTAATGGCACCGTTGAGCAGGGTCACCTTGAGGGTGTTAAGACAAACTCTATATTCGAAACCATCTCCTTCCCGAACAATGCTGTTCTCGGTATCGAGGGCCTTGTTGCACAATTCCAAAGCAGGACAGCAGTCTCTCAGGCGCCGATTTCGCTCAGTTGACCTGTTGTCGTAC
>NZ_JAPDBZ010000283.1:0-1171 GCF_027705505.1 Aeromonas sp. QDB56 | reverse complement strand
CGTTCAGGAGACCATCATCGACGTTCTCGGCCCTCGATACCGGCAGATTTATTCATGAAGCGGGTGCGGAATGTCGGATCAATAAAATACTACGCTCGCACCAGCCAAGTCCAAGGGATAACCCTCCATCTTGAACGGCAATAAGCAAAATGGGAGCTGCCGCACAAGCGGCAGCTCTCGCCATGATTTGAGATGGGTCGGTTACTCGCCCTTATCGCCGGTGATGGCTTTGACATCGCTGAGCAGGGTGCCGAATTTGCCGCAGTTGACCTTGACCCCGTCATCGAGATCCAGCGTGATGCGCATATCTGCATGGTGTTTAAGCTGGTCATCAAAGGCGCGCAGTTCACTAAGCTGCTTGGTGAGACTGTCGATCTCTTTGCCGATGCGCTTGGCTTCCGCGGTGCTGGCTTCGGTTTGCTGCAAGCGCAAGCGTTCGATACGCCCGGCCATCTGACCGAGCAGTGGTGTCACGTATTCGGTGCGCATCCGTGGCAGGGTCGATTCGCGGTAGCGGTGCAGGTAGACCAAACACTCAAAGGCTTTCTCTTTGCCGGAGCTGAACAGCCAGTAGATCGGCCGCTTTTTGTAGGTCTTCAGGTGGTCTTTATAAAACTGGGTCGAGAGATAACGGCGCAGGGTCTCGCGGGCGGTTTCGCCGCCCTTTTTCGCAGGCTTCACCGCGTAAAGGGTCAGGCTGTCGGCGATAAAATTGAGGTTCTCTTCAAGGGTCTCTTTGCCCCAGACGGCGCTTACAAACTGCTCGATACGCGCCGCCACATCATCGCTAAACCAGTTCTCAGAGGTTAACGGCAAGATGCCATCGTCATCGGCGGCGAAGGTGGCATAGGCGCCCTCTTCCACCAGCGCCTTAAAGCCCTCGTTACCGGCATGGGCGTACACCAAGCCTTCGCGGTCAAGCGAATAACGACCCATCATGCAGCCGATGGCGTAGGAGATGAGTTCCGCGATGGTGTCAGACTGCAAGCGCGCCTCGCGCTCTTCATCGGTCAGATTGCCGCCATAGCGATAGTGCGGGTTACATGTCAGGGTGATTTCCGACAAGGGAACATCAGGGGTCAGCTCATCCTGCAGGGGCCTTGTTGCACAAATCGGGGAACTATCTAGCCAAGTGGTGATCTGATCTCCCGGATCAATCACCGAGCACAGT
>NZ_JAPDBZ010000282.1:0-1177 GCF_027705505.1 Aeromonas sp. QDB56 | reverse complement strand
TCAGAAGGCCCCGAGTGTAGCCATCGCTCAAGGCCGGAGGAAAGGGCGTTTCAATAGTCGATTTGGGCAACAACGCCTGGCTTCAGATGCCTTGGCGCCCAAGAAGGCTTTATCTTCATGGGCCGCAGACACCAAAATATTGGCAAACTGGTGCTTCTCGATGGTGCCGAACTTGATGCCTTCTTCCTCTTCAATCTCCTTTTGCAGTTGCGCAACGAAATCCTCATAGGACTCATTGGCCATCACTGTCAGGGTATTGACTTCAAAGCCATAGGGCACCCGCTGCCCCGACTGATCGACAGCCAAACGCAGACCACGGCCAATCTCCTGACGCTTCTTCATCACCGAGTTGGTTTCGTTGAGAGTACAGATTTGGAAAACGTTAGGGTTATCCCAACCCTCTTTCAGTGCTGAGTGTGAGAAGATAAAGCGCAGCTTGCTATCAAGTGACAGCAGCTTTTCTTTATCTTTCATGATCAAGTTATAAGCAGATTCATCTGCTGCGGTATTTTTACCGTCACCATTCTTGTCAAATTTTGACTCAGCAAACTGCGGGTTACCTGCCGCATCTTTCTTTTTATCTTGCGCAAAATAGCCATTATGAACACAGCGAGCCAGTTCCACTAACGCCTGTTCATTGATAACCTGCTTACCGGAAGCGTCCTGCTCCCATAGCTCGGGGTACAACACCCGATACTTAGGCTTACGCAGTTGCGCTTTAAATTCATCCTCAAACCACAGGGCAAATTTACCCTGTACCACGGCGCCATCTGCATCGTAGCTGCGGTAATTGGCCACTTTATCGATAAAAAAGAGTGATAACACTTTGATACCATGGGCTTTCAGAATCGCCGCATGGTCGCTTGCGGCCGCTCCAGTGGTCAGTTTTTGGTAAAATTTCAGCTCTTTATTGAGGTGCTCTTCAACGGTTTTGCTCACTTGCAGCCGTTTGAAGGTGTCCGCATCCACCTCACCGATGGCATTGCCCAAGGGAGGGTGCGAATAAGCACCCTCCACAACGAAACAGAAAAATTTAGTTCATTAAATTCAAATACTTACAAGGGCGCATTTTTATGTTTGGTGACTTATTCGCACCTTCCTTAGCTTGTTTCTCTGACTTCGAGCACCACAATTGCTCTGTTTTACGATATTCAATACGAACCGCCGGAATAGCGCC
>NZ_JAPDBZ010000281.1:0-1187 GCF_027705505.1 Aeromonas sp. QDB56 | reverse complement strand
AAAATCGGCTCAAACATGAAGAAATGAAATGACTGAGTCAGCCGAGAAGAATTTCCCCGCTTATTCGCACCTTCCCTTGCAGTTGGCGCAGCCGATGCCGAGCACTTTTACATTTTTCATCTCATATTCCTCATCAAGAAATTAACGGCGATACGAAGTTAAACACCCACCCAACCAACGTGAAGGAAACCAGTAGCACCAGCAGCAAGGTGCCCAGTAACTGCCACTTCATCACTTGTTTGAGCAGAATAAATTCAGGAAAACTGGCCGCTACTGTGCTCATACAAAATGCCAGTGTCGTCCCAATCGGCAGCCCATTGACAATCAAGCTCTCCATCACCGGGATCACTGCGGTGGCGTTGGAGTAGAGGGGAATGCCGATGAGAACCGCCACAGGCACTGACCACCATTGGCCTGCTCCAAGATGTGAGGCAATCCAGCCATCAGGCACAAAGCCATGAAGCGCGGCACCAAGCCCCACACCGACAATGACCCAGATCCATACCCGTTTGAAGATGGTGAGGGTTTCATCTTTAGCAAAGGCATGACGCTTGGCCAGCGAGAGGCTCGGGGCATCGGTATGCTGCTGGACGATATCACCTTGCTGATGCTGCCCCTGCTTGAGGGCCTCAGCGGCAAAATCAGCCAGCCAACGCTCGGCCTTTATCTTGTCCAAAAACGCCCCACCCAGCATGCCAACCGCCATGCCAACTACCACGTAAATCAGGGTGAACTTCCAGCCCAGCAGACTGACCAGCAACAAGACGGCCACTTCGTTGATGAGCGGTGAGGTGATGAGAAAGGCCATGGTAATCCCTAGCGGGATACCGGCTGAGGTGAAGCCGAGGAACACAGGGATACTCGAACAGGAGCAGAAGGGAGTAATGGCACCAAAGCCGGAGCCAAGAAGATAGCCCAACCCTCTGTGCTTGCCCGCCAAATAGTCCCTCACCCGTTCAACATTCAGGGAGGCCCGCAACATGGCCACGATGTAAATCATGACCAGCAGCAGGGCAAAGATCTTGCTCACATCCTCCACGAAGAAATGCAGCGCATCCCCCAGCTTGGTTTGCGGGCTCAGGCCCAATTGCTCGTAGACCAGCCAGCTGGCTAAATAACTGATCCCAATAGTGCTACACCTTCGCTGTGCCATAGCCATTCCCCGGGAAAGGAGACACGGTATCCAT
>NZ_JAPDBZ010000280.1:0-1214 GCF_027705505.1 Aeromonas sp. QDB56 | reverse complement strand
TTAATCAGATCGCACAAACGACGCCGAGTTCCCTTCTTTCCCGGATAAGTGATCTACATTTCGGAACGGTTATTTAGGCTTAACGGGATGAAACGGGAGGGGAAATCTCTGCCGCTGAGCGAGTGGCGTGCCATATGGGGAGCGGGTGCTGTACTTGCTGTGTCAGGGAAGAGGGGGCCGGGCAGATGAAGGAGAGGGATAGGTGTACGCCGATGTGTTGATCCTGCTGATCTTCGCCGTTGTGCTGGTAGCCATTTTCCGGCGCCTCGGCCAGCCGGTGATCCTTGCCTATCTGTTTGCCGGCATGCTGCTCGGCCCCCGCGGCGTGGCCATCGTCACGGGTCAGGCCATGATGCAGACCATAGGAGAGCTTGGCATCGTGTTCCTGATGTTCTCCCTCGGGCTCGAGTTCTCCCTGCCGCGTCTGCTCGCCATGCGCAAGCTGGTGCTGGGGGTCGGCAGCCTGCAGGTGCTGCTCACCTCACTGCTGTTTTTCGGGCTCGGCTGGTGGTGGGGGCTGAGCCTGGCCCAGGCGCTGGTGGTGTCAGGCACCCTGGCGCTCTCCTCCACCGCCGTGGTGATCAAGCAGCTCGGCGAGCTCAAGCAGCTCCATACCCGGCGAGCCCAGCTCGGGGTGAGCGTGCTGCTGTTCCAGGATCTCGCCGTGGTGCCCCTGCTGGTGATGATCCCCATCCTGGCCCAGCCCGAGGTGCAGGGCAGCGCCCTGCTGGCGGAGGTCGCCTGGGCCTCCCTCAAGGGGTTGTTTGCGCTCTCCGTGCTGCTGGCGGTGGGGAAGTGGCTGCTGCCCCTGCTGTTTTTCGAGGTGGCGCGCGCACGTTCAGATGAACTCTTCGTACTGAGTGCCCTGCTGGTGGCATTGCTGGCGGCCTCCCTGACCCAGTGGATGGGGCTCTCCATGGCGCTCGGTGCCTTTCTGGCGGGCATGATGCTGGGGGAGTCCCACTATCGTCATCAGCTCGAAGTGGACATCAAGCCGTTTCGCGACGTGTTGATGGGGCTCTTCTTCATTACCATCGGCATGACCATGGACTGGGCGCTGGTGGCGGGCGCCTGGTGGCAGGTGCTGGCCTGTGTGACGGGGCTCATCCTGTGCAAGTCGCTGCTCATATTGCTGGCGGTAACCGTTCACCGGGAGGATGTTGACAACAACTCTTCCGGGAGCGGGTAGTCTGTTTTCTCTATGCAGGCACTGA
>NZ_JAPDBZ010000279.1:0-1218 GCF_027705505.1 Aeromonas sp. QDB56 | reverse complement strand
CGAGATGACGTGAGCGCGTTAAGGATCAGGGTGTTCACGTTGGCCGGAATGGCTGTTCAACTTCACCGGAATACGCAGTATCCGGCGGCGGATCCATTGATCCAGCTCCACGCAGAGTTGATAGCAGTTGGCGATACCAAAGTAGTGGATCCAGCCTCGCAGGTATTGGCTCGTTTTGAAGAGTTGATACTCCATCGCGACGCCCCAGTTGCGGTTGGTCAGTCGTCTGACTTCTGCTTGAAACGCTGCAAGCTGTTCGGGTGGATGAGGATCCTCCCCGTCTTGAAGGTAAATCCGAGGAACTTACTCTCCGAGGTTTTGACGACATGGCTTTTGCTGGCGTTGACCACCAGTTTCAAACGCTGTTGCAGGTAGCGGCTGATGCTGGCCAGTACGCGCTCTCCCGCTCGCCGACTCCTCACCAGTATGGTGAAATCATCGGCATAGCGGGCGAAGGCGTGGCCACGCTTTTCCAGCTCTTTGTCCAGTGGGTCGAGCATGATGTTGGCCAACAGCGGCGATAACGGACCGCCCTGTGGCACACCTTCTCGACTCTCCTGATGCTGCTGGTTAGCGATAAACCCGGCTCGCAGGTATTGGCCAATCAGGCCCAGTAGCCGCTTGTCGTTGATCTTGGCGCCCAGTTTACTCATGAGCAGATCATGGTTTACCCGGTCGAAGAACTTCGAAAGATCCACATCGACCGCAACGCCGCGGCCTTGCTTGATGAGGCGCTGTACCTGTTGCACCGCTTGCTGCCCGTTTCGATGGGGCCGGAACCCGAAACTGTTATCCGAGAGGCCGGGGTCGAAAATGGGCGTCAGCACCTGGGCAATGGCTTGCTGGATCACCCGGTCGGTGACGGTCGGGATCCCCAACTGGCGTTTGCCGCCATCGGGTTTACCGATCTCGACTCGCCGCACTGGCGCCGGGTGATATTGCCCGACTCGCAGCTCGGTTGCCGTCCGTTTCCAGTGACCCGACCTTGCCCACGCCGGGAAGGCCTCGATAGTCATGCCATCGACACCGGGGGCGCCCTTGTTGGCTCGAACGCGGTGCCATGCCGCGAGGATATTGTCTCGTTGCAGCACCTGCTCGAAGAGATCTTGGCTAAAGGCTGGCTGCGGGTTGGCACGCTGAATGGGTAACCGTTCACCGGGAGGATGTTGACAACAACTCTTCCGGGAGCGGGTAGTCTGTTTTCTCTATGCAGGCACT
>NZ_JAPDBZ010000278.1:0-1241 GCF_027705505.1 Aeromonas sp. QDB56 | reverse complement strand
GTGGCGTTGGAGCCGATTTCAAAAAAAGTGGCGCAATACCGTTAGGGCAAGTACGTCGATTTAACGGCGCTTACCCTCGCAGAACGACTTACATATGAAAACCGAGAAATAGAGCGGCTGGTTGCACCAGTGAGTCCGCCTGTACTCGCAAATTCCTGTCTGACTTCAGTGAAAGGACTGCAACACTGTCTTGAGGTTTCCAGCCATTACAGGCATCTGCAGGTTTTGGACTGGGCTGCCATCCTGATGGCTTGTCAGGTGAGCACAGCAGAACAGGTCGCCTATCAAGAGGGGGTCTCGCCTGCGATGGTAAGGGCGTTGCTTGATCATGCAGCCATAGTACAGAAGCATTGCCCACGACATGGCAAGCGTCTCCCCCTTATCCCTGCGTTATCGCCTTGGATCCATCGATTGGTAGAGCGTGAAAAGCGACAGGGTGAAGAGAAGCAAGCTTCAAAAGCGATTGAAGAGCAACAGCTAAGCAAGGTGAAGCTGGATTCCTACTCCTTGCAGATCCTGAACTTTCTATTTAGACAGCTGCAAACAGGCTTGGATGACGGGACGTTGACTTGGCAGATGATCCAGGATGGCTGTCAGATATTGAGGTATCTGGTCCCAGGGAAGGGTTATTTGATCCGTAGTCCAAGTAGTCGACGAGTCATACAGTTTTTGACCCTTTGTGGTGCTCTGGGCTTTAAGGCGCGTCATATTCATTTGACGCTGCAATTACCGGGTGCGGAGGTCACACAAAAGACGCATATATTGGGGCAATGGAATGGATTGTTACAATCCGCAGGTCTAGCTGGTGTGCCGATAGACGAGGGAAAGCAGCAAGACTGGCCATACTTGCCCAAGCACGATGGTTTAGGGGTCATGGAGGTGCGCCTACTCAATAGTAAGCTGGGGAGCCATGGACGCAGACAACGGGCATTTTTGTCGATGATGCAGCTCATGCTCATTCTATCTGCAACCTTGAAGTCCCTGTAAGCACTGGTTTGCAAGAATCAGCACTTCCCCTGGTCTGTTGGCGGATCATGTCGGGAGTCTCCTGATCATACGGTCCCCGTGCTTGATGAAACGAAAATGTGCCGGTTTGTCTTCAAATAGCATGTGCGAACGTGCCGATTGGCATGAGTTGTGGTCAGCATTCCTCAATATGCCCTCACATGTACAGGATCTTTAGCTACAACCAATTGAAATAGATAGAAAAAAGGCTTCGTTTGTGATCTGATTTAATCGCA
>NZ_JAPDBZ010000277.1:0-1245 GCF_027705505.1 Aeromonas sp. QDB56 | reverse complement strand
CGCAAGCCAGGCTAGTTGCCGCCAACCCAGTGATTTGAAACTGATGGCCAATTGGCTCTTCGCCACGCTTGGGTCTGCCACGTCCTGTATAAACGGGTTCACCTACCACTTCGGCATCCAGTTGCAGCAGCATCAAGCTGGCGGTAAAACAGCTCAACTCAGCTTGGGCATCCGCCTCACAAGCAAAGCGTCGGGCACACAATTTGGCGAAGGCTTTGAGCTCGCGGGTACTGTCTTTGAGCAGGTTTTTGGCCAATGTCTGCTGCTCGCGGTGGCTGGCTTGTTCGCTGCGCACCAGCAACCAACGTTGCGCGACCCCGGCATAATTCGCGTGTTGCCAACGGCCATGATAGCCATTGCCCAGAGCGGTCAGCGGTTGTGCACCTATGGTTGCCACGGCCTGCTTTGCCTCATTGAGAGTGACGGGCACCCGGGTCACAAATAGTTGCTGCTGTTGCGCCAGTAATTGCAAGGTATCGGCGCAGTACAGTGCGGCATCGCCGACCAGATAACGGCACTCCTGCGCGGCCTTGAGACTGCTCAAATGGCGACGAACGGTCTGGGCAAAGGCTTTGGTGTCATTACTATTGCCGCTCAGGGCCTGCATATAGACAGGTAGGCCGGCCTGATTTTCACAGATGAGCTCAAGGATCACTTGATTCAGCTCTGGCCGGTGATCACGACTATAACCACGCACCAGTTGCAGCTTACCGACCAGATCCCCATCGGCACAGTCATAGGCGCCATCGACGTGGAAGCTGGTAATATCGAGGTGCACTGCGGTGCTTTTGAGCCCCAGCCGCTCGACAACTTGCGCCGCCATCACCTGATACAAGGCGCTGACATCGGCCTCAAAGAGGGCATCGAGACAGCGACCGAGCACATCATCATTGAGGTCATCAGCACAGATCCCGGGGCCAATCAGGCGCTCAACCGGCTTGTTAGCGAAGAATTGCGGGAACATGTGCAGGGTGCTGCTGTGAAAGCCGAGGCCGTTCACTATCATGGCGACCAAGGCTTCACCATGTGAGACCTTGAAAGGCGGGGTTTTGGGGAGCAAGGCATCGATCATGCGGGCAATGCCCAGTTCCTGGCAGAGTGCGGCGACCAAACCAAGGTGATCGAGGTTACGGATCGAGATAGCGGGTGCGGCCATGATGATCTACCTGCAAAAGAGAGTAATAGATCAGAACGGCCGATCGCCGTCAAGCACTGAAAATAGCAAAATCAGGTGCGGAATGACGG
>NZ_JAPDBZ010000276.1:0-1246 GCF_027705505.1 Aeromonas sp. QDB56 | reverse complement strand
GTCAGTGCCTGCATAGAGAAAACAGACTACCCGCTCCCGGAAGAGTTGTTGTCAACATCCTCCCGGTGAACGGTTACCCAGAAAAGAGCACATAAGATCATAGTCAGATCGTGAGGTCAAACCTGTTCCTGATTACCCATGATTAGCAGTCACCACGAGCTATACTGATCTTACGTACAGTTACTGAGGTGCGAGATCATGGCCAAAAGCAAAGTCCAATTCCAGAAAGGCTACAGCCTGTTTGATTTTTTCAAGGACTATGGCACTGAAGCGCAGTGCGAAAACGCGCTGCTTGCTTGCAATGCTGTTCACTTAAGAGAATTTGAGTTCCAGTCCACGTAGTATCAGGGCTAAAAAATGAGGGAGGCATGATGCCTCCCTCTTTCTATTGCAAGCCACGCTGGATAAAGGCTGAAGGAACATCGACTGGAAACAGCCTTGCTCCCCCAACTCAAGTCGCATTTATGAATAATTAGTCAAAAATGTGCTTATCTGAACAGCATTGCTGCTTGCTTGGCGTTTTCCGAACGGTTTCATCTGTCCTGAGTGCGCCAACAAGACCTGCTGTCGCCTGAAAAGTCGGCCACGCGTGCTGCAATGCAATAACTGCCGTCACCAGATGTCATTGACTGGAAACACGATTTTTGCAAACACCAAACTCCCACTGACCAAGTGGTTTCTGGCGATGCACCTGCTGTCACAAACCAAAACAGGCTTGTCAGCGATGGAGCTAAAGCGCCAGTTGGGCGTCAAATATGACACCGCCTGGATGCTCAAGCACAAGCTGCTGCAAGCCATGAAAGAGTCCGATGACAAGCAGCCCATCAGCGGCATCATTCAGCTCGATGATGTCTACTGGGGTGGAGAGCGCCGTGGTGGCAAACGAGGTCGGGGCGCGGCAGGCAAGACGCCGTTTGTGGCAGCAGTGGCCCTGAACAAGGAAGGGCATCCAATCAAGATGCGGATGACGGTGGTCGATGGTTTCAAAACCAAGTCCGTTGCTGATTGGGCAAAACGGCATATTGCCAGTGGTAGCGCGGTGATATCCGATGGATTGGCCTGTTTCAAAGCGGTCAAGGAGGCCAATTGTGAGCACCTGGGTGTTGTCACCGGGGGCAACCTGGACTTGCTGGATCATCCGGCATTCAACTGGGTAAACACGATGATAGGGTAAGCGCCGTTAAATCGACGTACTTGCCCTAACGGTATTGCGCCACTTTTTTTGAAATCGGCTCCAACGCCACAT
>NZ_JAPDBZ010000275.1:0-1254 GCF_027705505.1 Aeromonas sp. QDB56 | reverse complement strand
TGCAACGCCTTGGCGGCACTCAGATCGGTCCGGTTACTGGCCAGAAACCACGCGTCTTTCATGCCACTCTTGTGACAGCTTCCCTTGCGCCACAGCACATAGCCACGCAGCGCCCGCTCCGCTTCATTGTTGGTCAGCGCTATCTCGTCGTTTTCCATAAAACGCCATAGCATCTCATCGTCCTTGAGCAGTAACTGGCAGCGCCCACGGTAGCGCTTGGAACACAGTACACTGCCCCGCTCCAGCTGCCTTCGCCAGCTTTGCCGACATCGCTGCAACCTTCGCTGGTACTGCTCCCGGCTTAAGCAGCCTTGTTCATAGCCATGCCGGGTTCTGAACACCGTGTCAGCCAGCAGTACCAGCCGGGCTCCGATAGGCTGGTTGACGGCGTCGCTACTCTCGGCAATCGCCGCCACGTTGCGCAGCACATGCGCCCAGCACAGTTGGCGCTGGGCGCTGTCGATGAAGCGGTATCCCGCATACTGGTCGGTCACCAGCACCCCATCAAGCTCACTGCCCAGCAACCGCTTCGCTGCCTCCTGACCGCGGCCAAACGCCGTCATGAAGCAGACCGCGACCTTGCTCAGGGCCAGCCACATCCAGCGTCGCTCACCGCCCCGCTGGTGCCGGGTTTCATCGGCATGGATGATGGCGGCAGACTGCACTTGCTGTTTGATGGCTTGGTGGGTCGGGGTGAGCATGGCGCTGACCCGGCCTTGCGCTTCACTGATGGCGCCTCGGCTAAAGCTCAAACCGAAGTGCTGCTTGAGCTGCTGCTGTATCTTGCTGATGCTCTGGTGGAACTGACCACTCTGCAAAGCGATATAGCTCAGCAGATTAGCCCCCATCTGGCTGTGGCTCACCGTATCGGGCAGGGCTGCTTCACTGGTGGTGACGCACCCACGGCAGGTGCCCCGATACAGCTGATGCTCTGTCACCACATAGCTGACCTCGGGCAGGTCAAACACCTGATGAACCCGGTAGGGCTTGTCATGGGACACCACCTGCTCACCACAGCAGGCGCACTGCCGGGCAGGATAGTGTGGTATTGCCGTCAGTCGGTCGTCCTCAGGATGACGTTCACGCCGCTGCCCCTTGTGGCCAGGCTGGGCACCACGAGCCTTGCCGGAAGCGGGGCGCTTGCGCGCAGGCGGGGTCCCCGAGCCATCAGTGGAGGGGGGCTTGGAGGAGTTATTGCTGTTTTGGTTGAGGCGGTCTTCAAGCTCGGCGATGCGCGCCATCAGCTTGTAAATC
>NZ_JAPDBZ010000274.1:0-1255 GCF_027705505.1 Aeromonas sp. QDB56 | reverse complement strand
CCAGGGCGGGATCGTGAATGTTTTTTAACCATGTAAACAGGTTTGACCTCACGATCTGACTATGATCTTATGTGCTCTTTTCTGGAGCCATGTGATGTCAGTCGATGCCCTCTTTACCCGGTTTTTCAGTGAAATCCACGATAACCGCCAGCCCGCGAAAATCTCTTATCCCTTTTACGATGTCCTGTTTCTGACCGTTTGCGCTGTGATTGGTGGCGCTCAGGGGTGGGAGGACATCGAAGACTTTGGCGAGGTCCATCTGGCATGGCTTCAAGATAAGGGACTGTTTCTAAATGGTATTCCTGTGCATGACACCATCGCCAGGATCATCTCCCGCATCCAGCCAGAGCAGTTTCAGGCAGCATTCATTCGCTGGACCCAGGCCATCCAGCAGCAGATGGATGGGGCATTGATTGCCGTTGATGGCAAGACCCTGCGTCGCTCCTATCAACCCGGAGATCGTTCATCGACTATCCACATGGTCAGCGCCTACGCCGCCGCCAACAAACTGGTGCTCGGTCAGGTGAAAACCGCTGAAAAATCCAACGAAATCACCGCCATTCCCGAATTGTTGGCACTGCTCGACATTCGTCAATGCCTGGTTTCCATCGATGCCATGGGCTGCCAGACTGCCATTGCCACGTCTATCCGGCAGCAGGGTGGGGATTATCTGTTGGCCGTCAAGGGGAATCAGCCCAAGCTGCTTGAGGCCGTGAAACAGGCGCTCGCTCCGGCCATGGCCACCCCGCTGTCAGCGCAGACGGCGGCGGTAGAACAGGCTCATGGGCGCGTTGACGGTCGTGAATATCACGTCATCCCGGCCGGGGAACTGGCGGCCCAGTTTGCCGATTGGGACGGGTTGCAGAGCCTGGGTGTAGCCATCTCTTATCGTATTGAAAAAAATCAAAAAATAGCTATAGAACAACGTTATTTCATCAGCTCAAAGGTGCTTGACCGAGATGAGTTTGCCCGTGCCGTGCGCGGTCATTGGGCCATCGAAAACGAGCTTCACTGGGTGTTGGATGTGACGATGGGAGAAGATGCGTGCCCCATCTATCGCGAAGACGCGGCGGAGAATCTGGCCTGTATCCGACACATGGCCGTGAACATGCTAAGGGCGGAAACATCACGCAAAGCGAGCATCAGACGCAAGCAGAAAATAGCGGCGATGAGCAGTGACTATCTGGACACTGTGCTCGCAGCTGGCCTGCAAAAACTCTCTGAAATTTAACAGGATGTTCACGCTCTCACCCTG
>NZ_JAPDBZ010000273.1:0-1286 GCF_027705505.1 Aeromonas sp. QDB56 | reverse complement strand
GGAACCAGTGATTGGTTCCGGATTGTCCTACAGCAGAAGGATCGGTCAATGGATCCTTAACTGATCAGCATTGCACCCGAGGGTGGCCTTGTTGTTTTTGCAAAGCGTACGTGATCTGACGCACTTACTCCTGGAAGTAGGTGCCCCAGCCGTCGTAGTCCACCCCGTATTTCTCGAGGATGGGCAGCATCTTCTCGATGTCGGCGACGATGGTGTCGATGTCCAGCTTGCACTCCACCATGGCGTCGAAGCAGAAGATGGTGGCGCCGTCGTCCAGCTCCATCTCCTCGGCGTCGGTCACTTCGAAACCGGCCTTGAACAGATCGACCGCCGCCTTCTCCAGCAGATCGAACTTCTGGCAGGCAAAGTGGTGCTCAATCTCGTAATCCAGATCCGGGTTGCTGCCATCGGCCAGCAGCTCGTTGACGATGGCGGCGGTCTCTTCGCGCCACTCTTGCATATTGGTATTCATATAAACCCCAGGCGGTGTTGGATGGATGTCACCCCTGCCAGCCGCGTCGGCCCGGACCATGGCCAGGGGATGAGTGCGGCAAAGCATACCCGCAGAGCGCGGCAGGCTCAATCGATGGGCCAAGATAACTGGCGCCTCTTCCGGCTTGGCGCCAACGGGCAGCCCTCGGCACGTCAGGCAGCCCGCCATCCTTCATGATGTTCTGCTGGCCGTCGGCCCGCCCTGCCCCGCAGGCGCCCCTCTTTTCATGGTTAAAACGGGGAAACCGGTCCAATCACGGGAAGATTGCTCGGATATCGAGCGAACGGTACATCAATCTGCGGCCTGTGGTTGACACCTCAGTCCAGAAAGGGTTTAATGCGCGCCGTTGCCCAGATAGCTCAGTCGGTAGAGCAGGGGATTGAAAATCCTCATGACAGTTTACATACCACAGCTCTGGACAGCACACTCCACAAGGCTTCGCTTTCAATGCGAGGCCTTTTTGTTATGCGTCTCTGGTCAATCTCTGGCACGTTTAGGCTCTACAAGCTTAGGATTAAAAACTTTCGCCTTTCTGCTCCCTGATGCTAGTCAGCGCTTCATGGCTCAAACGCATTATCCGGTGATTAGACCTTCAATACCCTGCCAGATTAACACTTACCGTTTCCTGCTCCGAAACAGACTATTTATTTAGCTAGGGAAGGTGCGAATAAGCGGGGAAATTCTTCTCGGCTGACTCAGTCATTTCATTTCTTCATGTTTGAGCCGATCTTTTCTCCCGTAAATGCCTTGAATCAGCCTATTTAGACCGTTTCTTCGCCATTTAAGGCGTTAT
>NZ_JAPDBZ010000272.1:0-1326 GCF_027705505.1 Aeromonas sp. QDB56 | reverse complement strand
GAGTATAAGATCACACCCAGATCGGTCGGTCAAATCCTCTTAACATTGCTTCAAAACGTTCACGATCTCGCCCTGGGGTCGTAGTGATACCCGATCTGTTGCAGACGGGTAGCCAGCTGATCTTCTGTCATGTCGTAGTAAGCCAGCAGCTCTTCCAGACCATCACACTCCAGCCGCAGCTTCTCGTTGATGATCCCGAGCAGAATGTTCGCATCCAGTCGTTGCAAGGTACTAACGTCCATCTCGCTCCCTCCTCTCCCCATACAGGACTGTATAACCATGAGCGCCGACCCGAAGTTTGTCTACAGGTTAAAAAACACCCTGTATAAGGAAGATATAAATATTCTTTTTAATCATGGAGTTAAAATCATCCCCTGTTAATCGGCTCACACTTTTAGCCACAAATCACTTGTCACTCCTTGCGAACAGAACTACTGTATGCGCATACAGCATGGTTATTCATACAGGAACGACATATGAGCCAGCCCCTGAATCTTTGCCCCCCTTCCTCCTCTGCCGGTCTGATCACCACCTGGCCCACTCGCCATCAGAGCAAGATGGGACAAGAGCAGCGGCGCGGCCCTCTCCATCAGGAAGCGCCGCTGCTGGATGCCCTGGGGCAACTGAGTCAGTCCGACAGTGGCTGGATCCTGCTCGTCGCCCCGCCAGGTCTGCCCGCCGCCGCGCAATTGCAGGCCAGAGGGATCAATCCTGCCAGGGTGCTTGTCGTGCACGCCCCCAAGATCAAGAATTGGCAGCGCCTGCTGGAGCAGAGCCTGATCAATGGTCACTGTGCCGCCGTGCTGACCTGGCTGCCCGAACAGGTCGCCCTGGACCGGAGCACATTGAACACCCTGGGCCAGCGCGCCGGTGTCCTGACCCGCTTCTTCGAGCCCTCAACCCCTCTGGGTGGGGCACTGAGCTACGGCGGCCAGGATGTCTACCTGAACCACTGATCGCCCCTTCGGCGTAACAGCCAATGCGCCGGCATTGCCCACCGGGTTATCCAGGCTTCCGACCCGGGATGCCATGACGACAAAGCAGCACAGCAGCACAGCAGCACAGCAGCACAGCAGCACAGCAGCACAGCAGCACAGCAGCACAGCAGCACAGCAGCACAGCAGAGCAGCACAGCAGCACAGCAGCACAGCAGCACAGCAGCACAGCAGCACAGCAGCACAGCAGCACAGCAGCACAGCAGCAGTAAATTTGCTCAGGCCCAGACCGTCAAATGGGGCCCGTAAAAAAGGGTTCTTCGCGGGATCTTGGGGAAGTGGAAGTTGACAGACAGGGTGCTGGTAAACTGGCTGTCTCCAAACACACCAC
>NZ_JAPDBZ010000271.1:0-1346 GCF_027705505.1 Aeromonas sp. QDB56 | reverse complement strand
GGTGGTGGTGAGCCTGGCCCATCACTGGAAGGAGGCTTGGAGGAATTGCCGCTGTGCTGGTTGAGTCGGTCTTCTAGGGAAAGTGCGAACAAGTATCCCACGAACAAAAAATGAAAATTTTAGTCATTTAATATCAATTGGTTACCAGTAAATTCTCTCGTGCCATATGACTTATTCGCACCTTCCCTAATTTTACCCGTTGACGGGTTCATACAAGGATCAAGAAGATGACAGAGAAGCGCAATATTGCACAGAATCTGGCCGAAGACGAAGTGCTGCAGTGGGTGACCTTCCAGTTGGAAAACGAGACCTATGGCATCAACGTGATGCAGGTTCAGGAAGTGTTGCGCTACACCGAGATCGCTCCGGT
The DNA here is from genome assembly GCF_027705505.1 of Aeromonas sp. QDB56. NCBI lineage: Bacteria > Pseudomonadati > Pseudomonadota > Gammaproteobacteria > Aeromonadales > Aeromonadaceae > Aeromonas > Aeromonas sp. QDB56. The sequence goes on along the minus strand of NZ_JAPDBZ010000271.1, from coordinate 976 downwards.
CCCGGGTGCACCTGACTACGTGCTGGGCATCATCAACCTGCATGGCAACGTGGTGACCGTCATCGATACCCGCTCCCGTTTCGGCCTGCCGGCCGGGGACGTGAGCGAGAACTCCCGCATCGTCATCATCGAGGCGGAGAAGCAGGTGATCGGCATCATGGTGGACAGCGTGGCCGAGGTGGTCTATCTGCGCTCCTCCGAGATCGATGCCGCCCCGGCGGTAGGCACCGAGGAGAGCGCCAAGTTCATCCAGGGCGTCAGCAACCGTGACGGCCAACTGCTGATCCTGGTGGATCTCAACAAGCTGCTCTCCGACGAAGAGTGGGAAGACATTGGTTCCCTGTAACAGGGACGGGAACGTGCGGACGGGGGCGATGGCACCTGTCCGCCTCCCTGTGACGGATAAGGTGATGGTTTGATGATTGAATTTGCAGCCTTGGGGTTGTCCTTGCTCGCACTGGTGCTGGCCCTTTACGGGATCCTGGGGCACCGTCGTCGCCAGCGAGAGTCCGAGGCCAGGGTGGAAGCGCTGCAGGGGCAGCTCGAGAGTCTGCGCAAGCAGATGATGGAGTTGCACACGGGCGCCATCGGCATGGGCCAGCGTCTGCAAGCCGCAGAAGGGGCCATGCAGAAGATCCACGACAGCCAGCAGGAGCTGACGTTGCAGGATCCGGAGCGCCGCCTCTACAGCCGCGCCGCCAAGATGGTGGAGCTTGGTGCCGATCTGGACGAGGTGATGAGCGAGTGCGAGTTGCCCCAGGCGGAAGCGGAGCTGCTTATTTCCTTGCGAAAGGGACGCAGCTGACGGATGTGTCGCGGGGAGGCCGGTGCCTCCCCGCTTTCTGTTCGGCCCGTGGCCACTTCTTTCTCGATGCCGGGACGGTGATAATCCTTTGGCATGGCGTTGTTGCCCAAATCGATGCAGCTTGAATGGAACTAACTGAGGACTTGGTGATCTGATCACCACCATCTCCTT
>NZ_JAPDBZ010000270.1:0-1381 GCF_027705505.1 Aeromonas sp. QDB56 | reverse complement strand
TAGCGACTAATCAGATCGCACAAACTGGACTGAGTTCCCTTCCTCCGGTGATCTACTATTCGGAACAGCTATTTAGGTCGGTGAAAATCTGAAACATAATGACTCCATCAACATCGGTGTTATCCAGAAGACGTGGCATGTCCGCAAAAGATGCTCATATCTTTTGTTTTTTGCTAACGCCGCGATCTCATGGTTCGCCCCCAGCCCCTTCATCAATCACTGAATACCAATGAATCAAGGACGCCTTGCCCGCTATGAACGCCCCCTTCTGTCGATCCGGCTGATTTGCTACGGATCAGGTATCCAGCAAAGCTCTGCTCGGCGCAACCAGGATTGCCATCTATCTGAACGGTGAACATGCCTAGTTCACTGATCAAGTCCGTCACCCGATGCAGCTCTCCTTTGCGTACTATCCAGGCTGACATCGGTCTGGGAACGGGATGTAATCGGCCCATTAGTGACCAAGCCTGATATTGCCGGGGCTCCAGTGTTTCTAATTTTGCCAGGATGTCTGCCCCAAACAGACAATGCCCACCTCCTTCTCCTTGGTTTTTAAGTACCCAACTATTGGAGGGCGCAGCTTTTACAAAGTGGAGGCTATCAGGGGTCACAGGATGCATTTCACCCAACACGCCTCTTACCGTGTCAGCCTCTTGCGGGGTCAAGCCAAATGCAGCGAATCCCTCTTCTCCCAAACGTGACAGCAGCATTTGTACTCGCTTGCTGGTCGCCAATTGCTGGGCGACCGTGGCATTGACGGCGACTCTATGTCGCTCAATCACCACACGGGTCGCCATCAGCGCCTGGCAACATCTCTGCTCTTTGAGGTCTGTCGCCTCATAATCTGAATATTGGTATCCGGCCCGCAGGTAGACGGTATCGAGGGAGCCGACACCATCGAGGAGCAGTCTGTTGTTAGCGCCCGTGCTCAGTTGATTATGAAGTTCACGAAAGGTTCTGCGCTGCGTCTCAATCCCTTTGCGCTGGAGTGCCAGCTCAAGCAGGTGTTGATCAAACACATTGTTTTCATGTTCCTGCACAATCATCAGAAACCTTGCCGGGCCGGGGTCGCCAAACTCACGCTTGATCTTGAAGGTGGCCTCGGCAATGCCTGCTGACAATCCTTCAATGGCATGATTACTGACAAGTTCACCCATTGCCTGATGCGGCTCTTGCATGTACGCAGCAGGCCATTGCCGTTGCAGATAGCGGTGCAGTTCATGTATCCGCTGACCAAATGGCCCCATACCTGCGGCGATACCATTGAACTCGATCAGCTTGTGGCCATCGCGCTGGTCGTCCATAAGTAACCGTTCACCGGGAGGATGTTGACAACAACTCTTCCGGGAGCGGGTAGTCTGTTTTCTCTATGCAGGCACTG
>NZ_JAPDBZ010000269.1:0-1427 GCF_027705505.1 Aeromonas sp. QDB56 | reverse complement strand
TACGACAACAGGTCAACTGAGCGAAATCGGCGCCTGAGAGACTGCTGTCCTGCTTTGGAATTGTGCAACAAGGCCGCTCCAAGGTCTCGACTCTGGCAAGGAAAAAGAGATAAAGCAGCAATCTGCCACGGAGATGGTCATTGGAGGGAAGCGAGCTAGGCCGATTCACTTCTCTCTGCAAGATGTCACATAATTTGGCGGCAGCATTTCCCAGAAGCAGGGTGTCTGGTCGTAAGATAGGCTTATCACGACGGAGCCGGATGATCGCAGGGACCTTTGCCGATGTGAAACCACACATCTTTTGCCCATGCACCAAAATAGCATCGAGGATCTGCAGCTCAAGCGTTTGGACCTCTGGATCCGTTCTGAACTTGGCCACTACGCGTTTTAAAAAACCAGGCTCAAAATGAGTTGTCGATTGATTGAACTGTATCGTCTTGAACAAGCTCTTTAGGACATAGCTAAATTCTTCTGTTACCCGTTCTGCAAGTGGCGACTTATCCAGTTGTTGCTCAATAAGAAAGCATAACTCATCACGCTGTTCACTCTCATACAGATCCGTCAGGAAATCGACGATGGTATGGCTTGCCATCCGACCTCCGATAACATCTCATCCAAAATAGGAGCCAGATAACGGCTGGCCTCTACATGACTTAATGCCGAGTAGTATCCCAAAGGGGTCTGCCCGGTCATCCAATGCCCCATCTGCCAATCGATCAACTCTGTCTCCACCTGCCTCTTGATCAACTGGCTCTTCATCCAATGGCGACCCGCATTAGAAGGCAGCCTCAGTTCCTCAGGAAGAAAGCTCGTCAGCGCTTTGGGAAATAGATTCACCGCATGCCATTGTCGATTGACCTGCTTGAAATGAAATAAGGGCCCCAGTTCACGCCGAGAGTTGCGAACAGACTGATACCACACAGAGGAGTCAGAAAGCCCTAACGCCAATAACACCTCATCCGCCTTGAGTAGCTGGTCAATAGTGTTAGCTAAGGCCGGCTCGATGCAACGCAGTAGCTCGGCAAGTGCGGCTAGGTGGGCAGCATAGAAGCCCAGTTGTTTTTCCAACAATTCCGGCATGCAGACCAAACGGGCATGAGTAAAGTCGCTGTCGTCCTTGTCACTGATCCCTAACAAACGATACGCCTGTAAATGCAACGACAAGGATGGCAGCGGGTTATATACAGCCCGATAGCCAGTCGAAAACATCAACAAATATGTTGTATAGGCCGCATATGCATTGTGATAACGGATGATGTCCTCAAGCGGAAACGTCAAGAACGGCTGAGACTGATCCACCCATCCAAGAAGATGCCGAACCAATGCTCTACATGTGTCCTGGGAGGGAGTCAGGGCGGGAGCACACTTTGTTGATATTTTAACCAAAGAATAACTGAGCCCGATAGTCGTCATTCCAGCCGGCTCTT
>NZ_JAPDBZ010000268.1:0-1457 GCF_027705505.1 Aeromonas sp. QDB56 | reverse complement strand
CTGTGCTCGGTGATTGATCCGGGAGATCAGATCACCACTTGGCTAGATAGTTCCCCGATTTGTGCAACAAGGCCCCTTGGAGCAGGCAATACACGTTCTGGCTGCTGCTCCCCCATTGTTCTACGCCGAAGGGCTGGTTTATCTTGAGTTTGAGTACAAGGGGCAGCTGTGTCGCTATGTTCTTCCTGATCCTGCGGCTCTTCTCTGGATGCAATGGCTACGCGCTCAGCCTAGGGGGGCGGTATCGGGTGCCAGGCCCGCAATCTACTACGTCAACCTTTATCTATCGAGACAGTCTGATTGGCGCCATGACACCATCGGTGTATCTAAACTGCGTTTACTTCGTAAGATCGACTACACGCTTCGTTATAGCCCTATTGCCTACGGCATTTACACGGGATATCTGCCAAGCCAACTGCTTAACCCGGAAACCTTTGCTCGGCTAGTTACGGATAGGTGTGTGCCCAATGGCGGCGTTATAGAGTCAGTCAACCAAGACCTTCTGACAGTCCGAGAGAAACGAGCTTGGAAGGGCAGACTGCACCAAGAGCGCTACAGTACAGTGACAGCTCAATTGAGCGAGCTGAAGCGGATAATGAGTCTGCTGCGTCCGCTTCCCGGAAAGTCTGCTAATGCCCCGTTGACAATCAGTCGCAGCACGCTGGTAAATAGCTTTACCGATTGGTTGGAGCAACATGCTACGAGTGATACTCCTTACCTTTGGTTTTTGGTTGCGTGGGCTCGTTCCCTATTTAAGCATGGCGGACGGGTAAAACGGTCACTCAAACCTGGGACTATTGTCGATTATGTATCCACCATTGGTGCAGCGTTTCTGGGAAATTTTAACGGATATCGCTTAAGTGAACTCGATGGGGTTGACTGGGTGGAGCTACTCAATCGAACCAGCGACGAGGTGAAGTCTCCATCAAGAAAAGGCTTCGTGCTCTATTTTGCGACCTTCTTACGGGATGCTGAGCTGGTACCAGATCTGCCTGTTGCTGAGTTGGATATTGCGGTCAGTCACGGTGGGGTAGATGCCAACCTAATCTCTGTATCGCATGCTGAGGCCATCTTGGGATGGTTGAGTGAGCAGCAGGATGTTATCGCTCGAGATGCTCATCTTCTATTTTGCTTATGCTTTTTTAGCGGCTTGCGACGTAGTGAGGCGGCGTACCTACAACTGGCGGATCTGGATTTTCTGCCGTTAGAGCCGTCTCCCAATACCTATGACTACATTGATCTTCACATTCGTCGTAATCAAAAACGGGGGCTAAAGTCTACGGCTGCAAACCGTGTGCTTCCTTTAGATGCGCTGTGGCCAGCGTCCCATCTATCTAAACTTCGGGCTCGGGTCCAGTATCAGCGTGCGAGGGGGGATTCCCCTAAATAACTGATCCCAATAGTGCTACACCTTCGCTGTGCCATAGCCATTCCCCGGGAAAGGAGACACGGTATCC
>NZ_JAPDBZ010000267.1:0-1460 GCF_027705505.1 Aeromonas sp. QDB56 | reverse complement strand
AAGCAAGCTGGGATGACAATTATCGGGCACAACTATTCTTTGGTTAAATAACCAACAAAGTATGCTCCCGCCCTGGGTAGCGACCCAGCACGACATGACAATACGCGTATCAAGCGCTATATCGCCAAATACACCATTAACCCAGCCTTAGCGCACGGCATCAGCCATGAAGTCGGTTCGATTGAACCGGGCAAATTAGCCGATTTGGTGTTGTGGCGTCCGGCTTTCTTTGGTGTGAAACCTTCCATGATTTTGAAGGGAGGCATGATTGCCGCAGCACCGATGGGTGATGCCAATGCGTCTATTCCAACGCCACAACCGGTACATTTCCGCCCGATGTTTGGTGCGCTCGGTCGTGCGATGCATTCGACCCGCATGACGTTCCTGTCTGGCTTGGCTATTCGCTCTGGTTTGCCTGCGCAACTGGGATTAAACAGTCTGATTGGGGAAGTGAAGAACTGCCGCTCAGTGAAGAAAGCACACATGATCCACAACGACTGGCAGCCGCTGATTGAAGTCGACAGCCAGACCTATCAGGTGCGCGCCAATGGCGAATTACTGACGTGCGAACCGGCTGCGGTGTTGCCAATGGCACAGCGCTACTTTTTATTCTAGGCGAACTTGGGAACACAAAATGATTCGACTCACACAACGATTAACGACAGAAGAAGCAGCAGGAAAAGCGCTACTCACAACGCTGACACTGCCGATCGATCTGCGTATCAAAAGCCGCCTGAAAGTCACTTTAGATAATGGCGATGCAGCCGGTCTATTCCTGACTCGTGGTCAGCTATTACGTGGCGGCGAGTGTTTGACTGACGATGCTGGCGCAGTTGTCGTGATGGTAAAAGCCGCCGAAGAGCAGGTTTCCACGGTGCGCTGCAATGACCCGTTACTACTGAGTCGGATCTGCTATCACCTCGGTAATCGCCATGTACCGCTGCAAATCGAGGCCGGTTTTGCCCGTTATCAGCACGATTATGTGCTCGATGAGATGGTGGTTGGTTTAGGTGGCTCGGTTGCGGTTGAGCTTGCGCCATTTGAACCAGAGGCTGGCGCTTACCAATCGCAAGCGGGCGCAGGGCATCACCATCATCATAATGATCACGAACATGGTCACAACCATGATCATCTGCATGCTCACTCTCATGCAGCCAGTGCAGCGATCGTCGTGCCGATGCATGGTTTTTTGAAAACATCATAAGCAACTAATTAATAAGTAAAAAAAGGAATTTAATATGAACAAATCACGTATTACCACCGCAATCGCTCTGATGTTACTGGCTACACCTGCCTTTGCTCACCCTGGGCACATGGAGCACGGTTTTTCATCGGGGGTGTTGCATCCACTGACTGGCCTTGACCATTTGATGATGTTACTGAGCAGCGTAACCGTTCACCGGGAGGATGTTGACAACAACTCTTCCGGGAGCGGGTAGTCTGTTTTCTCTATGCAGGCA
>NZ_JAPDBZ010000266.1:0-1534 GCF_027705505.1 Aeromonas sp. QDB56 | reverse complement strand
CTGACTCTTATACACAAGTAGCGCCCTGAACGGAACCATTCCCGTTTTCCAGGATCTGATCTTCCATGTGACCTCCTAACATGGTAACGATCATGATAACTTCTGCTCTTCATCGTGCGGCTGACTGGGCTAAATCTGTGTTCTCTTCGGCGGCGCTGGGTGATCCTCGCCGTACCACCCGTCTGGTTAACGTCGCCGCTCAATTGGCAAAATGTTCTGGAAAATCAATAACCATCTCATCAGAGGGCTGTGAAGCCATGCAGGAAGGCGCTTACCGATTTATCCGCAATCCCAACGTCTCTGCCGAGGCGATCAGAAAGGCTGGCGCCATGCAAACCGTCAAGTTAGCTCAGGCGTTTCCCGAACTGCTGGCCATTGAGGACACCACTTCTTTGAGTTATCGCCACCAGGTCGCCGAAGAGCTTGGCAAGCTGGGTGCTATTGGAGATAAATCCCGCGGATGGTGGGTTCACTCCGTTCTCTTGCTCGAGGCCACTACATTCCGCACCGTAGGATTACTGCATCAGGAGTGGTGGATGCGCCCGGATGACCCTGCCGACGCGGATGAAAAGGAGAGTGGCAAATGGCTGGCTGCGGCCGCAACTAGCCGGTTACGCATGGGCAGTATGATGAGCAACGTGATTGCGGTCTGTGACCGCGAAGCCGATATCCATGCTTACCTGCAGGACAAACTGACACATAAAGAGCGATTTGTAGTGCGCTCCAAGCACCCGCGCAAGGACACTGGCTCCGGATTGTATCTGTACGACCATCTGAAAAACCAACCGGAGCTGGGTGGCTATCAGATCAGCATCCCGCAAAAGGGCGTGGTGGATAAACGCGGTAAACGTAAAAATCGACCCGCCCGCAAGGCGAGCTTGAGCCTGCGCAGTGGGCGCATCACGCTAAAACAGGGGAATATCACGCTCAATGCGGTGTTGGCCGAGGAGATTAACCCGCCCAAGGGTGAGACCCCGTTGAAATGGTTGTTGTTAACCAGTGAACCCGTCGAGTCACTAGCCCAAGCCTTGCGGGTCATCGACATATACACCCATCGCTGGCGGATCGAGGAGTTCCATAAGGCATGGAAAACCGGAGCTGGAGCCGAGAGGCAACGCATGGAGGAGCCGGATAATCTGGAGCGGATGGTCTCGATCCTCTCGTTTGTCGCGGTCAGGCTGTTACAGCTCAGAGAAAGCTTCACGCTGCCGCAAGCACTCAGGGCGCAAGGGCTGCTAAAGGAAGCGGAACACGTAGAAAGCCAGTCCGCTGAAACGGTGCTGACTCAGGATGAATGTCAGCTACTGGGCTATCTGGACAAGGGAAAACGCAAGCGCAAAGAGAAAGCAGGTAGCTTGCAGTGGGCTTACATGGCGATAGCCAGACTGGGCGGTTTTATGGACAGCAAGCGAACCGGAATTGCCAGCTGGGGCGCCCTCTGGGAAGGTTGGGAAGCCCTGCAAAGTAAACTGGATGGCTTTCTTGCCGCCAAGGATCTGATGGCGCAGGGGATCAAGATCTGATCAAGAGACAG
>NZ_JAPDBZ010000265.1:0-1551 GCF_027705505.1 Aeromonas sp. QDB56 | reverse complement strand
GGGGCAGGTCTGCCCCGTGTCTCTGACGGCTCACTCTTGTTCCTGCAACATCTGATCGCCAAGATGAAGCCGGAGGGTGCCCGGATCGGCATCATCCTCAACGGCTCCCCGCTCTTTACCGGTGGAGCGGGCAGCGGCGAGAGCGAGATCCGCCGCTACATTCTGGAACACGACCTGCTCGATACCCTGGTGGCCCTGCCCACCGACATGTTCTACAACACCGGCATCGCCACCTATATCTGGGTGCTGTCGAACCACAAACCGGCCGAGCGTAAGGGCAAGGTGCTGCTGATCAACGCCAGCGACATGCACAGCCCCATGCGAAAATCCTTGGGCTCCAAGCGTAAGCAATTGAGCGACGAGGCCATTGAGCAAATCGTCCGCCTCGCCAGCCGTTATGAAGAAGGGCCCATCGCCAAGATCTTCCCCACCACCGCCTTCGGTTATCGCCGTATCACGGTGGAGCGGCCGCTGAAACTTGCATTCTACCCACAGGATGCCGAGCGCCTTGCCAGCCTCACCGCCGACAAGGGCTGGGACAAGCTCGATGGCTCCCTGCAGTCTGTCATTCTCACTGCCTTGGGCCAGTTCGCTGAGGCCAAGTTGCTCTCTCGCGACAAATTCAAAAAGCAACTGACCAAGCTGCTAGGTGAGGTCAAGCTACCCGCCCCGGCCTTCAAGCTGCTGGTGAGCCATCTGGCTGAGCAGGACGACGCTGCCGAGGTATGTAAAGCCAAGGGCGAGCCGGAAGCCAACCCGGATCTGCGGGATAACGAAAACGTGCCGCTCGGGGAAGATATTTATGAGTATCTCAAGCGTGAGGTGTTGCCCCATGTACCGGATGCCTGGATTGACACCAGCAAAACCGATCCGCTCGATGGTCAGGTGGGCATCGTCGGTTATGAGATCCCCTTTAACCGCCACTTCTATCAGTACCAGCCGCCCCGCGAGCTGGCAGCCATCGACGCCGATCTCGATGCGGTCGCCAAGGAGATTATGCAGTTGCTGGCGGAGGTACACTCATGAGCGAAGTTGTTGCGACTGCTCAGCAAGGGCTGGCGGGAAAATATCCCCCCTATCCGGAATATAAGGATTCTGGAGTGGTGTGGTTGGGGGATGTGCCAGAGCATTGGGTACTTTCTCGGGTTAAAGATGTTGCCGTTGTCTTTGGGGGATATCCTTTTGATTCTCAGAGATTTAGTCCTGACGTTGGTGTACCATTGATAAGAATTCGTGATATTAACACTGAGCTTACGGCAGTTTATTTTGACGGTGATGTACCGCAAGAAGCTATTGTTGAAAATAATGATGTGCTGATTGGGATGGATGGTGAGTTCAATGTTGCTCGATGGAAAGGGGGCAAAGCAGCTCTAAATCAACGAGTCGCATGTGTTCGAACTGACTCGGATGAATTAACGACATTGTTATTCTATACGCTTCCCTTTAGTCTCAAAGTGGTAAACGACTTAACTTATCCTGATTACCCATGACCCTCAGCCAGCTTCAAGAGCCGATATGGCATCGGAGGGCTTGCCACGACTGCATGCCCCA
>NZ_JAPDBZ010000264.1:0-1557 GCF_027705505.1 Aeromonas sp. QDB56 | reverse complement strand
GTAACCGTTCACCGGCCCCGGCTTGACTAAGCCGAGGTCAGGTTGAATACGTCAGGATAAGGCTGGCCCGTCATGACCGCTGTGACGATCCGGCACAGCACTTCGATTGCCGACTGGCTGCGCTTTTTGCACGTCTCAATCACCGACAGCACCCGCGAGCGGAATTTGTCACCCCGGTCCGAACTCGTGCCGAAGCAGATCTTCCGCAGGATCACGCTGCCACGGATACACCGCTCCGCCTCGTTGTTGGTCAACGGCGTCCCCGGATACTGCAAGAACACCCACAGCCCGGTTTCATACTTGAGAATATGCTGGCAGCGCCCGGCGTAACGTCGCGCCGGAGTCTCGGCGCCCTGGGTCAGTACCACCTGGATACTGCGCCTTAATCGGTGCATCCGCCTGAGCCAGACCTGTTCGCCGATCAGCCCCGACTCGTAACGATGCTGGGTGCGAAATACCGTCTTGAATAGCACGACCAGCCGACGACCCAGATAGACCGTCTGGCCGCCACCGCCATAGTCCGCCATCTCTTGCAGATTGCGCTGGACATGGGCCAGGCAGAATTGATGCCGTGTCGGATCCAGCCAGTGGTAACTGGCGCACTGGTCGGTGACCACGACACCGTGGGTCACCGCCCCCAGCAGATGCTTGGCATTGTCCTGACTGCGGAAGTAACGAATGTTCTGGAATACCGCATCGGTCGTTGCCATCAACCACAGCCATCGCGTATTCGACTCACCATTGCGCTGATGAGTGGTCTCATCGGCATGGATGATCGGCGCCTTCTGAATATGTTGTTTCAGCGCTTGATGAATGGGGGTCAGCATCGAGCTGATCCGCCCCTGGGCTTCCGAGATGGCGCCGACCGAAAAGGTCATGCCGTACTGATCGCGCAGCAAACTCTGAATTTTGCGCACACTCAGATGATATTGCCCCGCGAGCACCGCGATATAGCTGAGCAACCGCGGCCCCATCTGGCCGCTGGGTGCCGCCTTGGGCAACTCGCCTTTGCTGAGCGCATCGCAGTGCCGGCAGTGGCCGTGGAATAGCTGATATTCGGTGATCTCTAGCGGCAACGTGGGCAGCTCAAACACCTGGTGGCGGAAGGATGGCGCAGCATTGGCCACGACCTCGCCGCCGCACTCAGCGCAGCAGGATGCCGGTTTGCAAGCAACCACCAGATCGGTGGATTGCAACTCGCTTAGTTCTCGTCGATGCCCCGTGTGTCCAGGTTGAGCGCCAACCTGATTTCGGCCACGAGGCGTCGTAACTTTTTTCGCTCCGCCTTAGCCGCAGGGGAGTCGGAGGATGGCGATTTGGATGAGTTACGAGAGGAGAGAGCCAGACGGTCCTCGTACTCCCGTAGCTTGTTCCATAGCTCCTGGATGATGCGGTTGGCATCATGGAGGTCGTGCGCCTGAGGCGCTGCATTTTCGAAGAGTTTTTTCTTGTTCATGGGCTTATGTTGACGGGCTGGGAGGATCTATCAACCCCCGAAAGGGGATCAAGAGATGATCGTCACATTCGACTGTCAACGGGGGGCTGGTGAACGCTTAC
>NZ_JAPDBZ010000262.1:0-1601 GCF_027705505.1 Aeromonas sp. QDB56 | reverse complement strand
GCGATTAAATCAGATCACAAACGAAGCCTTTTTTCTATCTATTTCAATTGGTTGTAGCTAAAGATCCTGTACATGAATTATACATACCAGATTTGGAAAAAAGGCTAACAATGCGTTGCAGCACCAGTCGCTTCGCTCCTTGGACAGCTTTTAAGTCGCGTCTTTGTGGTTTTGCTGCGCAAAAGTATTCCACAAAGCCGCAACTTAAAAGCTGCCGCTGAACTTAACGTTAGGCATCATGGGTGAATTTTTCCCTGCACAAGTTTTCAAGCAGCTGTCCCACGCTCGCGCGGTGATCGAGCGCCATCTGGCTGCGACACTGGACACAATCCACCTGTTCGGATCTGCGATCGATGGAGGGCTGAAGCCGGACAGCGACATAGACTTGCTCGTGACCGTCAGCGCCGCACCTAACGATTCGCTCCGGCAGGCGCTAATGCTCGATTTGCTGAAAGTCTCATCACCGCCAGGCGATGGCGGAACATGGCGACCGCTGGAGCTAACTGTTGTCGCTCGAAGCGAAGTAGTGCCTTGGCGCTATCCGGCGCGGCGTGAGCTTCAGTTCGGTGAGTGGCTCCGCCACGACATCCTTTCCGGAACGTTCGAGCCTGCCGTTCTGGATCACGATCTTGCGATTTTGCTGACCAAGGCGAGGCAACACAGCCTTGCGCTTCTAGGCCCATCCGCAGCCACGTTTTTCGAGCCGGTGCCGAAGGAGCATTTCTCCAAGGCGCTTTTCGACACTATTGCCCAGTGGAATGCAGAGTCGGATTGGAAGGGTGACGAGCGGAACGTCGTTCTTGCTCTTGCTCGCATTTGGTACAGCGCTTCAACTGGTCTCATTGCTCCTAAGGACGTTGCTGCCGCATGGGTATCGGAGCGTTTGCCTGCCGAGCATCGGCCCCTCATCTGCAAGGCACGCGCGGCGTACCTGGGTAGCGAGGACGACGACCTAGGGAAAGTGCGAACAAGTATCCCACGAACAAAAAATGAAAATTTTAGTCATTTAATATCAATGGGTTACCATTAAATGCTCTCGTGCCATATGACTTATTCGCACCTTCCTTAGGCCAGCCTCACAACATCGTAAGACACCCAGATATGCCGCCTGCTGCATTTGAGCATATGTGGAGTACATTAAAATCTGGCCGCTCATGGATGGGGCTAGTAAAAAATCGCTGTAAAAATGGCGACCACTATTGGGTAAGTGCTTATGTAACGCCAATAGCTAAGAATGGTTCGATTGTTGAATACCAGTCTGTAAGGACCAAGCCTGAACCTGAGCAGGTTTTGGCTGCGGAAAAATTATATGCTCAATTGAGAAGCGGGAAGGCCGCGAGGCCGAAATTGGCTGCTAGCTTTTCCGTGAAAATACTCTTGCTCATATGGGGTAGTATTATATCAAGCGCAATGGCTGCCGGCATGCTTACTGATACATCAATAAGCAGCTTATTGTTAGCCACTTTAATGTCAGGAAGCTTAAGCTCTGTTAGTGTTTTGGCTATTCTCTCTCCTCTTGGAAGACCAGGGCGGGATCGCACTTTGTTAATGAAATTTGAACAGGCTGATCGTCTGTGATCTAATCACGTCTCCATGCAGGA
>NZ_JAPDBZ010000261.1:0-1624 GCF_027705505.1 Aeromonas sp. QDB56 | reverse complement strand
CCAGGGCGGTGAAGATATCAAAGACCCGTTTTCCGGTAAATCGCAATGCGGCTCCGCTTAAGTGAACAGCATTGCGCAACTGCGGGGCTTTTTAATGGGCAAAACATGCCCATGGCAGGGATTAGGCGGGGCGCCTGCCCAGCCGCTGCACATCGTGGCGGGCGGCGGCCCCGGCCTGGCTGAGCCAGCGCTGGCGGGCCCCCTCATCCGAGGTGTGGACGGGCCCCAGATGCTGGCGGTGGGTCAGCCGGATACCGCACAGCCCCAGCACTGGCTTGTCCAGGGTGCGCTCCAGGGGGGCTCCCTGCCACCAGCGGTAATACCAGGGGGGCTGTCCATGGTTAGCAGCAGGCGCGCCGTCTTGCCGGCGAGCAACTGCTCCGGGTGCGCCTTCCCCGGCTGGTAGCGAAAGGCGAAACCCGGCAGCAGGGTGCGATCCAGCAGCCCCTTGAGCCGGGCTGGCAGGTGGCCCCACCAGACGGGGGCGACGATCACCAGATGGTGGGCCTCCACCAGGCTCTGCTGCACCGCCTGCAGATCGGGCTCGAGGGGTTGCGCCTCGTCATAGCCATGGTGAAGATCCGGCGCGAAGGCGAGCTCCCCCACGTGATGCAGGGTGACGCGCGCGCCCCCTTGCTCGGCACTGCGGGCATACTCCCGGGCGAGGGCGTGGCAGAGGCTGTCGGGTTTGGGGTTGCCGTTGAGAACAAGCAGGTTGGGGGTCATGGTATGGCTCCTTGAAGTGAGCCCCCATTACACCCCTTGTCCCATGGGACAGAGTCAAGCCACCTTTTGCCCCCGATCCGCGGCGGCGGGATGATCCCGCCCGTCGGGGAATTGCCGCGCCGGGGCGCCATAGCGGCAGGGGTGCTGCGCCAGCAGCGTGGCGCACTGGCTCAAGCCCTGATGCTGGCGTTGCAGCCGGGCGACCTCCGCCTCGATCTGCGCCAGCTTGTCCGCGATAAGCTGCTCCACCCTTTGCCAGGGGAAGTGATCGAGGCTGGTGACGCCCGCGAGCAGGGGAACCAGCTCCCCGAGCTTGCAGCCAAGCCGCTGGGCCTCGCGGATAAACCCGACCCACTCCAGATCCTCGGCCCGGTAGACGCGATACTTGCCGCGCCGCCTGGGCTCGGGCAGCAGCCCGAGCTGCTCGTAGAGACGGACAGCCTTTGGGGTGGTGCCCGCCAGCCGGGCAAATTCGCCGATATACATGGTGCTGCTCGCAAAGGTTGTTCGAGTAGGGGCTCACTATAGGCCAGTGGCAGGGGGGATTGAATCCCCGAGGGGGAGAAGAGAGTTACATTGACAGGGGATGACTGACAGAGGACACCCACCTTGTCAGGTAAGTCTGCTATCGAGATGGTGGGTGTCCCAGATTTTCCTCATGATTACTCAAAGAACACTTTAAGTTCGTGCCCCTTGCCTGTTGGCCAATCTATTCGGATTACTTCGATTTCTGTGTTGCCAGCTTTGGCAGATGCCTTTTTTCCATTTTTGATTGCGCTAGATATTTCTTCGGGCAATTTCACGCCAGACAGTTTAAGGCTTAGGGAAGGTGCGAACAAGTCCCTGATATGAGATCATGTTTGTCATCTGGAGCCATGAAAAAGGGTTCATCATGAGT
>NZ_JAPDBZ010000260.1:0-1725 GCF_027705505.1 Aeromonas sp. QDB56 | reverse complement strand
CCGACATTCCGCACCCGCTTCATGAATAAATCTGCCGGTATCGAGGGCCGAGAACGTCGATGATGGTCTCCTGAACGGTGTTGATGTCGGTCACTTGGGCTGGTTCGCCCCCCAGGCTGTACTCGTGGATCCCGCCAAAGCACAGGAAGATCCAGCGGGCGGTTGGCTTCTGCGTCGGTTTCTTCTTCATGTCCGGCACGCTGCGGCCTTGGGCAACCAGCCCTTTGCGGATACGGTGCTCCAGCGCGGCGTAAATCATCAGGCTGCAGGTCATCACCATCAACAGGGCTTCAATGCGCTCCGGCTTTTTCAGATAGAGCGATGAGGTCAGAAACTCGGGGCTTTTGAGGAAACGAAAGCCGCGCTCAACCGTTTGCTGTGCCTTGTAGGTGGCCAGCAGTTCGGCCATGGTCAGGGTGCCGCTCAGGTCGTTGGTGGCCAGGATGAACACGCCCGTCTGGGCGTTGGCCTCCTCCACCCGTTCCAGGCAGGTCGCGGCCTGACCCTCGATGCGGTACTGATAGCTGTCGGGTTGCTGGCCGCTTTTGGGTCTGCCGGCGCTGGCGTAAACGGGCTCCGTCAGCACGTGGCCTTGCACAATCTCCAGTAGTTTCAGCCTGTTGGCAAAGCGCGCCAGCTCCGCTTCGGCATCGGCCTGACAGGCAAAGCGCCGCGCGCACAGTTTGGTGAACGCCTTGAGCTCGCGGGTGCTGTCGCCCAGCAGGTGCTTGGCCAGCGTTTTCTGCTCGGCATGGTTGGCCTTTTCGCTGCGCACCAGCAGCCAGCGCTGCGGCACATCCGCGTAGTCGGCATCCAGCCAGCGCCCCTGGTAGCCATCGCCCAGCGCGGTCAGCGGCGCCTCACCAATGGCTGCCACAGCATTCCGTGCTTCCGTCAGGGTGCGCGGCACGCGGGTGATGAACAGCTGGCGCTGATGATGCAACAGGTGTAGGGTCTCGGCGCAGTACAGCGCTGCATCACCGACCAGATAGCGGCTCTCCTGCGCGGACTTGAGGCTGCGCAGGTGGCGCTTAACCGTCTCGCGAAAGGCGCTGTTATCGTTGCTGTTGCCACTGAGCGCTTGCAGGTACACCGGCAAGCCGGCCTGATTCTCACAGATCAGCTCCAGGATCACCTGATTGAGCTCTGGCCGATGGTCACGGCTGTATCCCCGCACCAGTTGCAGCCGGCCGGTCTGTTCGCCATCGGCGCAGTCATAGGCGCCATCGACGTGAAAGCTGGTGATATCAAGATGCACCGCCGTGGGCTTGAGCCCCAGCTTGGCGACCACTTGCTCGGCCATCACCTGATAAAGCGTCGACACATCGGCCGCAAACAGCGCATCCAGACAGCGCCCGAGCACATCATCATTAAGATCATCGGCGCAGAGCCCGGGGCCGATCAATCGCTCGACCGGCTTGTTGGCGAAGAACCGCGGGAACAGGTGCAAGGTGCTGCTATGGAAGCCTAAGCCGTTGATGATCATGGCCACCAACGCCTGACCATGAGAGACTTTGAAGGATTGGTTTTTGGGCAGCACCGCATCGATCATGCGGGCGATATCGAGCTCTTGGCACAGGCCAGCGACCAAGCCGAGGTGATCAAGGTTACGGATGGCGATGCGGGGAGCGGGCATGATGAGCGACCTGCAAAAAGCAGTAATAGATCAAAACAGCCGATCGCTGTCAAGCCGCGAAAAAGGGAAAATCAGGTGCGGAATGACGG
>NZ_JAPDBZ010000259.1:0-1764 GCF_027705505.1 Aeromonas sp. QDB56 | reverse complement strand
TGCGATTAAATCAGATCACAAACGAAGCCTTTTTTCTATCTATTTCAATTGGTTGTAGCTAAAGATCCTGTACATGACAGGTCACTGCAGCGGCCAAACTGTTGCCACATCTCAGTTCAGGAGGAAACGCAATGACTCAGGAAAGGATCCAGACCCGCTACCCACTCGGCGGCCCCTTCGCCACCCAGGCTGAGCTGGAGCAGGCCATCACCCAGGCCATAACGACCCACAGACAAGATTTCTTCCCTCTGCTGGAACGGCTGGTGGACGTGGGGGACACCCGGGTCAACCTCAGTCAGGAGAACCCGCTGCGGGTGCTCAGCATCGAACTCGCTGACGGCCGTGAAGGAGTGGCCCATATCAACTACGAGTCCAACTTCGCCGAGAGCTGCCTGATTATCAACGAATACGACCAGCACCAGACCAGCCTGGCCTTTCGCCTCGACGGGGATGCACTTATCTTCGACGTCGAACTGCCGATCGCGTGGAATTTCAATAACTGAAGATTCAGCGGTGTAATGCCGCCTGGTTGCTACACCCGGTCAGCCAGCTCCCCTCACCCTAACCCTCTCCCAAAGGGAGAGGGGATCAGCCCGTGCCAACCTCCAGCCGTGGTAGTCACTCCATACTCTGCTGTTATTTCAGGCGCCTGTAATCTTCCCCATATGGCTGTCATCTGAATAGCAATATCCAGCATATAGCCACCATAACCCTCACTCATGTACAGGATCTTTAGCGGCAACCAATTGAAATAGATATAAAAAAGGCTTCGTTTGTGATCTGATTTTATCGCCAAACAAAATCAACACGCGCGAAGCCTATGACTATTATCAACGCTAATTACTATCTGGAGCAACTCTTGGCTCCCGCCGCACTCGAGCGCATTGCTCGGCTCTGCAAGTTTTGTCTGCGTCAGCGTGCCATTACCCCAGCCATGCTCGTACCTGCACTGCTGCGGGCCATGGGAGGCGACCAGGTCAATGACATTGCCGGTTTACACCGCCATTTCAATGCCTTGCAACTGGTAAACACCCATCAGGTTTCTTACAAACCGTTTCACAATCAGCTGCGCAAAGAGAGCTTTGCCCTGTTTATGAAAGCCCTGGTCGAGCGGGCCATCGCCTTGCGTATCGACCATCAACTCAAAGCAGCCTCCCTCGGCGCGTTCAAGCAGGTGTTACTGCACGATGGCACCTCCTTTGCGGTGCATCGGCGCCTTGCTGCTGATTTTCCCGGCCGGTTCAAGACCATCAGTCCGGCAGCTATCGAGTGCCATATGACCATGTCACTGTCGGAGCAGAGCCCGTTGTGCATGAGTGTGTCTGCCGATACCGCAGGGGAACGGCAATTTCTGCCTGAAGCCCACACGCTGACCAACTGCCTGCTGCTGGCTGACGCAGGTTACATTGACAGGGCTTGGTTTGAGCAGGTGAACGACGCTGGCGGATTTTATCTGGTGCGCGGCACGAAAAGCCTGAACCCCAAGATAATCCAAGCCTGGCGCGGTGATGGACGGGAAGTACCCAAGCTGGCGGGACTATCTCTGAGAGAGGCCGGACGGCGACGCTGTCGGGCCGAGGTACTGGATATGGTGGTGAAGTCCGGCCAGGTCGAGTACCGGTTGATCCGGCGCTGGTTTGCTGAGGAAAAGCGGTTCTGTCTGTGGATGACGAACCTACCGCGAGCAGCATGGTCAGCAGAGCAGGTGATGAGCCTGTATCGCTGCCGTTGGCAGGTGGAGTTGTTATTTAAAGAGTGGAAATC
>NZ_JAPDBZ010000258.1:0-1787 GCF_027705505.1 Aeromonas sp. QDB56 | reverse complement strand
CAAACCACAGAAGTATGCGACGAGAAAACCTAGTAAAAACAATGCCAGTCAGGCTTAACTGACTGGCATTACGCCCCAAGGGGCGGCGTTTTTATTGGTCGGCCGGCTTACTGCTTGAGCAGGCTGCCGTCGGTCACCTTGAGCGCGGTACCGCCGCTTGCGAAGAAGCTGCCGAACTGGGTCTGCATCTCGGTGGTGACGGCGCCGGTCGGATCGAAGTTCTCGTCAGGTGCCAGCAGCGAGCTGTGCCCCCCGGCCACAAAGCGGGCCGCTCTGTGGTTGGCGGCGCCGGTGGCGGTCAGCGGTTGCAGGGCCAGGACCTTGAACAGCGGCTCGGTGCCACCCAGCGGGGCGGTGGCGATGCTGTTCGGGATCACTCGATCCGACAGGCTCAGGGCGCCGTCGCCGACGATTTCGGTGGCAAACAGCGGGAAGTCCGCCGCGATGCCGCTCCCCAAGTTGATGGGGTCTGCCGAATCCAGCACCGACTGCGCCGCGAAGCTGTAGCTCTGCAGGGTGCTGGCCGCCGTGGCCTGGGTGGCCGCATCCTGGCTCGGCAGGAACTCGTTGACGAAGCAGGTCGGCACCGCCGTCTTGCAGTTCGGGGCGTAGGCGGTGAAGGCTGCCTTCAGGGCCGCACTGCCAGCGGTCAGCACGCTCATCTGGATGGTCGGGCCGAAGGTCGGCGAGTTCAGCAACAGCGGCGCTATGCCGCCACCCGGCATGGCCAGGCCGCCAGTGTCGAACTTGAACAGGGCGTCTGCCGTCGGGTTGCCAACAGACTGGTTGGCCACCGCCAGCAGGTTGGCCCCCGCGATGGCACCCAGAGAGTGACCCAGGAAGTGTACCTTGAGGCTGCCAGCGGTGCCGATAGCCCCCTTGGCATTGGCCAGCCCCACCGCCAGACGCAGGCCCAGCAGATCCGCGACGCTCTGTTTCAGGTTGTCGCGGGCCACGGTCAGGTAGCTCAGGTTCAGGTAGGGGGTCGGGTTGTCGGAGGTGGTCACCGAGTCCATGCTGCCGGTCAGGGCGAAGCCGCGTTCACCGTGCAACGGATGATCGATCACCACCACGGCCACGTTCTTGCTCGCCTGGGCACCGGCACCAATCTGGCCAAGGGCCAGGGCGTAGGCGTTCTCCTTCACCGAGGTGACGCCGTGCTGATAGATGATCACGTCGGTGATGTTCGCCAGCGGTGCGGCGGCAAAGATCCGCATCGGGACGGACTGCACCTCTTCCAATGCCGGCAGCGGGTTGAAGCGCCCGATATTCATCTCGGGATCCAGCGCCTTGCCGCCGGAGGTGAGGGTCACCCCGATCAACTTGCTCGCCTCCGCCAGCAGCTCGGCCTGACGGCTCGGATCGGCGATGAGTTCGCCCAGCAGGGCCGGATCCACACCCGCCCCCACCAGGCCGCCGATCACTTCGGCATCCTGGGCCTTCAGGGCGTTCGCGATGGCGTAGAGGCTGGGGATGGCACCGTGCCAGGACTGGGTCTTCGCCTTGTCCCAGGAGCCGGCGGTGGTCGGGGAGGAGAGGAAGTAGGGCAGCTTGACGGTGCCGCTGTAGACGGTGGTACCCAAGGCCAGATTGTGGAGTGGAGTGCCGTCACCAAAAGCGGCGGCAATCGCATCCTTCTGCTCCTGGGGCAGGAAGTTCTCGGCGTCCAGCTGGGTCAGGAAGGGGCTGCCGCCGCTCACCGACAGGGTATCATGTACAGGATCTTTAGCGCCAACCAATTGAAATAGATATAAAAAAGGCTTCGTTTGTGATCTAATTTTATCGCC
>NZ_JAPDBZ010000257.1:0-1831 GCF_027705505.1 Aeromonas sp. QDB56 | reverse complement strand
AAAGCAAGCTGGGATGACAATTATCGGGCACAACTATTCTTTGGTTAAATAACCAACAAAGTATGCTCCCGCCCTGGCCAAGAGCCCGCCTCCATTCCTGAACTGAAATAGCTGCACCCGTCTTCGCCTGTTTATTCTGGCGAGGCGATGTCGTGCACCCATTTCCCAATATTTCCCACCTGCCGGACATTCTATTTTCGGCGGGGGAAGAGACTCATTTTGAATATTTAAATCTGGGGTGTTTATATTATGGAAAACTTCAAGCATCTGCCCGAACCCTTCCGTATTCGTGTCATCGAGCCGGTCAAGCGCACCACCCGTGCCTATCGGGAAGAGGCCATTGTCCGGGCGGGCATGAACCCCTTCCTGCTGGACAGCGAAGACGTCTTCATCGACCTGCTGACCGACAGTGGCACCGGCGCCATCACTCAGGACATGCAGGCCGCCATGCTGCGCGGTGACGAGGCCTACAGCGGCAGCCGCAGCTACTATGCCCTGCAACAGGCGGTGCAGGAGATCTTCGGCTACTCCCTGACCATCCCCACTCATCAGGGGCGCGGCGCCGAGCAGATTTACATCCCCGTGCTCATCAAGAAGCGGGAGCAGGAGAAGGGGCTGGATCGCAAGAAGATGGTGGCCCTCTCCAACTACTTCTTCGACACCACCCAGGGCCACACCCAGATCAACTGCTGCGTGGCGAAGAACGTCTACACCAGGGAGGCGTTCGATACCTCGGTCACCGCCGACTTCAAAGGCAACTTCGATCTGGTGAAGCTGGAAGAGGCCATCCTGGAGGCGGGCCCCGCCAACGTGCCCTACATCGTCAGCACCATCACCTGCAACTCCGCCGGGGGGCAGCCGGTCTCCATTGCCAACCTGAAGGCGGTGTACGAGATCGCCAGAAAGTACGACATCCCCGTTATCATGGACTCCGCCCGCTTCGCCGAGAACGCCTACTTCATCCAGCAGCGGGAGCCCGGCTACGCGAACTGGACCATCGAGGAGATCACCAGGGAGTCCTACAAGTACGCCGACGGCCTCGCCATGTCGGCGAAGAAGGATGCCATGGTGCAGATGGGGGGGCTGCTGTGCTTCAAGGATGACAGCATGCTGGACGTCTACACCGAGTGCCGCACCCTGTGCGTGGTGCAGGAGGGCTTCCCGACCTATGGCGGCCTGGAAGGGGGCGCCATGGAGCGCCTGGCGGTGGGCCTGCGGGACGGCATGCGCCAGGACTGGCTGGCCTATCGCATCGGCCAGGTGCAGTACCTGGTGGACGGGCTGGAGGCCATCGGCGTGGTGTGCCAGCAGGCGGGGGGCCATGCGGCCTTCGTGGATGCGGGCAAGCTGCTGCCCCACATCCCGGCGGATCAGTTCCCGGCCCACGCCCTGGCCTGCGAGCTCTACAAGGTCGCCGGCATCCGCGCGGTGGAGATAGGTTCCCTGCTGCTGGGGCGCGACCCCGCCACCGGCAAGCAGCACCCCTGCCCGGCGGAGCTGCTGCGCCTGACCATCCCCCGTGCCACCTATACCCAGACCCACATGGACTTTGTCATCGAGGCCTTCGGCGAGGTGAAGAAGAACGCCCACCGGGTGAAGGGGCTGGACTTCATTTACGAGCCGGCCGTGCTGCGCCACTTCACCGCCAGACTGAAAGAGGTCGAGCATAACGACCCGTCAGCCGGCAAGACGCAGAAAAAATTGATAGAAGCATAACGAGTCAGGGGCACAGATTTTTCTGTGCCCTTTTTTTTGGTTCTTCGCGGGATCCTGGGAAAGTGGAAGTTGACAGACAGGGTGCTGGTAAACTGGTTGTCGCCAAACACACCAC
>NZ_JAPDBZ010000256.1:0-1842 GCF_027705505.1 Aeromonas sp. QDB56 | reverse complement strand
GGAACCCGGTACTGCGCGAGCAGCTATCACCCAGTAATGGGAATCCCCCTCCTGTGACGCGAAGCGCTAAGGTGGGGAGGATGTCAAGACGATAGGCAAAAAACTTACCGCCGGCTTTGCCGTACTCGGCCTGATGATGGCCTTTATCGGCGGCTTCTCGCTGTTTGAATTCAGCAAGATGAACCGCGCCGCCATCGGCTTTACCGACAGTATCCTGCCCGCCGTCGTGCGCACCAGCACCCTCGGCGAGACCATCAATGCCCTGCGCCGCTACGAACTGGATGTCTTCCTGGTGGCGGACGATGCCCAGCAGAAGGCCCGCTATCGCAACGAGAGCGAGAAGAGCCTGCAAGAGGCTGCGCGCCAGATAGTGGCCCACGATGGCACCATCTGGGCGGAGGATCGGGAGGAGCGCCGCGCCTTTGACATCGTCAAGGCGGACTGGGAGCGATATGTCGCCCTGCACCAGCGCATCCGGCAGATGCAGGACTCGGGACAGATGGCCGAAGCCCGGCACCTCTTCATGGGGGAGGGGGTCACCCTCTACACCACCCTGAGCAAGTCGGTGGGGGATCTCATTCGCATCAACCACGGCTACTCCGTGGGCTCCCGCGCCGAGGTGATCGCCGCCTTTGACAGCGCCAAGCTGAGTGTGACCCTGGCCCTGGTGATCGGCCTGGCCCTGGTTGTCGCCCTCTCCGTGGTGCTGACCCGCCAGATCCGTGACCCGCTCATCATGCTGGCCCGTCAGGCCCAGCGCATTGCGAGCGGCGATCTCGGTCGGGGCGAGCTGCAGGAGTGGATCCGCGGCAACCGCTTCAACCGCGACGAGCTGGGCCAGCTGGGGTCGGCCATCGACCGGATGCAGGGGGCTCTGGCGGAGCTGGTGAGTGAAATCTCCGGTTCGGTGAGTCAGCTCAGCAGCGCGGTAGAGGAGGTGAGCGCCATCTCCGAGCAGTCCGCCAAAGGCATGGCAAGCCAGCAGGGAGAGGTCTCTCAGGTCGCCACCGCCATGAACGAGATGCAGTCCACCGTCAATGAGGTGGCTCGCAACACCACGGACGCCATGGGGGCGGCCAAGCAGGCTTCCCGCACCTCCACCCAGGGCAACCAGGTGGTGCGCAGCGCCATCGGCAGCATAGAGCAGGTTTCCCGCCAGATAGAGCAGGCCGGGAGCGTGGTGCAGCAACTTGAGACCGACAGCGCCAGCATGGTGCTGGACGTGATTCGCGGCATCGCCGAGCAGACCAACCTGCTGGCCCTCAACGCGGCCATCGAAGCGGCCCGGGCCGGCGAGCAGGGGCGTGGCTTTGCGGTGGTGGCAGACGAGGTGCGCAGTCTGGCCCAGCGCACCCAGGCGTCCACCGCCGAAATCAGCAAGATGATCGAGGTGTTGCAGGAGCGTACCGCCGAGGCGGGCAGCGCCATGCAACTGAGCCGTCAGCAGATGCAGGAGAGCGTGGAGCTGGCGCGGGAGGCGGGGAGCAGCATCGACAGCATCAACGGTGCCGTCACCCAGATCACCGACATGAACACCCTGATCGCCACCGCCACCGAGCAGCAGAACGCGGTCACCGAGGAGCTCAATCGCAGCATCGTCAAGATCCACACCGCCGCCGACGAGAATGCCCAGGGGGCGCAGCAGACCGCCCAGGCCTGCGTCGAGCTGAGCAGGCTGGCCACCTCGCTGCACCATATGACCCAGCGCTTCACCCTCTGAGTCTTGCTGGTCACCCGGCACAGCGCAGAAGGCCCCACCAATCGGCGCAATGCTGTTCACTTAAGCGGAGCCGCATAGCGATTTACCGGAAAACGGGTCTTTGATATCTTCACCGCCCTGGG
>NZ_JAPDBZ010000255.1:0-1844 GCF_027705505.1 Aeromonas sp. QDB56 | reverse complement strand
GTGTGTTTGGAGACAGCCAGTTTACCAGCACCCTGTCTGTCAACTTCCACTTCCCCAAGATCCCGCGAAGAACCAAATATTGTGCCGCTTGAACAGCCCGCATCGAGGGGGAGATGATTAGCTGCTCAGTCCCCCTGGTTGGCGCTGGCGCAGCAAGATAAGACGGGAAAGCAGCGGGAAATAGGATTCAAACTTGCTTTGCAGCACCAGGCTGCAGGCAGGATCCGCCAGTTCGGCCTCATCCAGCAGAATACCGTTGGAAACGAAATAAAAATGCGGATCCCGGACATCCGGCCCCTGTGGAGTATGTTCATACTGTCGATGCACCAACAGGGGAAGCACCGGCAATCCCAGTGTACTGCCTCCTGCTGGCCAGAGCGGAACAGGCCAGGCAGCGCCCTCTTCTTCCAGCAGCAGGATCGCCGCTTCGTCCTTCGACGGTTGCCACTGCTGGGGCTGTGCCACCCAGACCTCGGTGACATAATCGCTCTCTTCGCTGGCGGCACGCAGTGCGGCCAACACACCCAGAGTCGTCGGCGACGACGGTTTCTGACTAACTAATGACAGATTCATGGCTCATATCCCTATGCTCACCACAGCCTGTTATCCGGCTGTCGCGATAAGACTAGTTGATTACAGGTCTTTATTGGAGCCGTCAGATCTGTCAGTCACCACCCTGACCGAATGAGGGCATAGCAGTTGCTATTCCCGAATATCTTGGTAAGATGTCGCGTCCTTTTATCCCCCGTTCTTTAACATCCAGTGGTGAACCTATGCATCCGATGCTGAATATCGCCGTGCGCGCTGCGCGCAACGCCGGTCAAGTAGTAGTAAAAGCCTTTTCTCAACCCGAGAACATCGAGGTTATCCAGAAAGGCAGCAATGACTTCGTGACCAACGTTGACCGTGACGCCGAAGCGGCCATCATTCACACCATCAAAAAATCTTACCCGGAACACAGCATCGTTGCTGAAGAGTCTGGCGAGATTGCCGGTACCAATCCGGACTACCAATGGATCATCGACCCACTGGATGGCACGACCAACCTGGTCAAAGGCGTTCCGCACTTTGCCGTTTCCATCGCTCTGCGCGTCAAGGGCAAGACCGAACAAGCCGTTGTCTACGATCCCATCCGTGACGAGCTGTTCACTGCCACCCGCGGCAGCGGCGCCCAGCTGAACGGCTACCGCATCCGTGTCGGCAAGGCCAAAGAGCTCTCCGGCACCATCCTGGCCACCGGGTTCCCGTTCAAGCAGAAGCACCACATCGAACCCTACCTGAAGATGTTCCAGAGCATGTTCATCGAGTGTGCAGACATCCGTCGTGCTGGCTCCGCCGCGCTGGATCTCGCCTATGTGGCCGCTGGCCGCGTCGACGGTTTCTGGGAAATCGGCCTGAAACCCTGGGACACAGCCGCCGGTGAGCTGCTGGCCAAAGAAGCCGGCGCCATCGTCACCGACTTCGTCGGTGGTCACAACTACGAAAACTCCGGCAACATCGTGGTAGCCAACCCCCGCGTGCTGAAAGAGATGCTCGGCAAGATCCGCGAAAACCTGCCGGAATCCCTGGCCAAGTAATCCCGGATACCCGCGAAAAAAATGCCAGTCGGTTCGCCGACTGGCATTTTTTATTCCTGACTACAGCGAAAATCCCGCCCCTCTCGATGACTCAGCGGGATCAGATAGTGCCGTTGCGTCCCATGTTGATCACCACCCGGCGGTTCTTGGCTCGGCCAGCTTCCGTTTCGTTGGAGGCCACGTGCTGTTTCTCATACCAATCGGATTAAACATTAGGTCAGTTTTATCCAATCTCGGCTACAAAGTGACATCACCCGCTCCACATCG
>NZ_JAPDBZ010000254.1:0-1867 GCF_027705505.1 Aeromonas sp. QDB56 | reverse complement strand
GGGTATTAGCTGGTCAAGGATGGCGATCATACCTCAGAAGCCGCGCCACGCCTCGCTCATATGAGGGGATGGTTAAGGAGAAGAACACTTGAGAAGTGACTGCTCCCCGCCGCAAGCGGCGAGGCTTCCCACTTCTTAGGCCGCTACTGCCGAATTGGCAGATTAACGCTGGCCTCCATGGGTAGAAACGACGTGTCCCGCCGCCTTTAATTCCAATATGCCTTGTTGCTGGATATTCATGGCCGCGTTAATGTCGCGGTCATGCCCTGCCCCACACGCTGGACATACCCACTGCCGCTGATGCAACGGCATGTCCGGCATCTTGTGGCCGCAATCGCTACACAGTTTCGAGCTGGCAAACCACTGATCAAGTTTGATTAGGTGGCGACCCGCCGCTTGTGCCTTGTACTCCAGCTTCATGATGAAACCATGCCAACCAGCATCGCCAATGGCGCGGGCCAGTTTGTGATTTTTCATCATGTTCGCTGATTTCAATGTCTCCACGATGACCGCTTGGTTTTCGTCAACCATCGTGTGAGAGAGTTTGTGCTGAAAATCGGCGCGGGCATTGGCTACCCGTTCGTGCAGGGCGGCCAGTTGCCGTCTTGCCTTGCCACGGTTGGCGCTGCCCTTTTTCTTGCGAGACAGTGCCTTTTGCTTGCGTCGTAGATTGCGACTGGCGTTGATAAGGTGGCGTGGATTGGCAATCTTTTTGCCGCTCGACTCAATGAGGTAGTGGGACAGCCCCATATCACAGCCAGTCACGTCCGTGATGAAGGTGGGCTTGGCGGGAGCCTCGCAGCCATCCTCGCAAAGGATGGAAGCATAGTATTTCCCTGTCGGGCCACGGCTGACTGTGATGCTGGATACCACGCCGATAATATCTCGATGAATGACCGCCCTGATGGGCGTCATCTTCGGCAACTGGATAGCCGCTGTGAGCACCTTTCCGTTGGGGTGATAGCTGGATTGCCTGCCCCGTTTGCTCTTGAAGGTAGGCATTCGTGCCTTGAGCTTGGGATTGAAGAAGTTGGCGAATGCCTTGTCGAGATTAATCACCGCTTGCTGCAAGGCGAGTGAATCGTACTCCTTTAGCCAGCCGTATTTGCGCGATTTTTTCGCCACTGCGAGCATGGGTTTCAGGTCGCGTTTCGGTTTCAGTGAAATCCCGTGACGCTTGAACATGTGTCGTTGAATATGAAGGGCCTTGTTGTACGCGAACCGCACCGCGCCGAACTGGGCATTCAAGAATGCCGCTTGTTCGTCGGTCGGATAAATGCGTACTTTCGTTGCTCTTCTCAAAGTCACCGCTCGCTGCTAGGATACCCATACAGTATGACTTTTAACGAAGTATTGCAAGTGAGTGTGCATCATGATGATTTGACTAGGTATCTGCGGAGGCGTCACTCCGTCAGCAAGCTAGTTGTGCATTTAATCTTCACCACGAAGTACCGCCGCAAACTGCTTGATGGCACCATGATCGAGCAGATGCGCGGCGCATTTTTATCTGCGGCAGAGAAGTTGGAGATCGACATTCTGGAGATGGATGGCGAAGCCGATCACGTTCATCTGCTCGTAGCCTATCCACCGAAGTTGGCCGTCAGTGTGTTGGTCAATAATTTGAAGTCGATCAGTAGCCGCCAGATCCGCATATTGAATACGCACCTACGAAAGCAAAGTAATAGCGGGCTCCTGTGGTCGCGCTCTTACTTTGCTTGCAGTGCTGGCGGGGCCACTATCGAAACGCTCAAGGCGTATGTGGCCTCGCAGAACACACCAGATTAGCTCCCCTTCATGTACAGGATCTTTAGCGCCAACCAATTGAAATAGATATAAAAAAGGCTTCGTTTGTGATCTAATTTTATCG
>NZ_JAPDBZ010000253.1:0-1875 GCF_027705505.1 Aeromonas sp. QDB56 | reverse complement strand
ATCTCGCACCTCGATAACTGTACGTAAGATCAGTATAGTTCGTGGTAACTGACTGCTAATCATGGGTAATCAGGTTTCCATATCACCTTGTTATTTTGTTATTGGACGACCCTATCCAGGATCGGGCGGTAATATAACAAACAACATGTGACGGTTTTTCATCGGCGACTCACAAATTCCGCCAAATGTGATCATCCACGCAACCTGTTTCCCCTATTTGGAACAGAGGCACCCCACTCGCAGAGCAATTTCCCCCATGATGGCAGCCCGCCGGTAACGGTTATGGCATACTGCCCGCCAATCAATGCCAAGGAGTGCCTGGAATGGCCAAGTACGACAAAATTTCCCCCGAAACCCAGCAGGAGGCGATGAAGATCGCCCGTGCCAACCAGAAGCCGGGGCAGACCAAGGAGCAAACCCAGCTCATCGCCCAGGGGATCCAGAAGGGCATAGACGAATACAAGAAACAGATGAAGGCGAAGGCCCGCGAGGCCAGCCGCCAGAAGAAACTGCAAGCCAAAGCCAGGCACTCTTCCCAAGAGACACCGGAAGAGGAGAGCGAAGCCGAGGTCATCGAGCTCACCCGCCAGCACCCGCTGCCCTGGATCCTGCTGGTGCTGAGCTGGCTGGTATTTGCCGTGCTCTGGTTCTGGTTCCGCTGATCCTGCCCAGGCAAACCTTTGCCCTGCGATCCGCTTCACAGCCCGGGCGCGGGGGACTGGTCATTCCCCACCCGGACTGCCTACACTCTGCCCCCCTTGTCAGGAGACACTCATCATGAACCCGGCCCCGCTCTATCTGCTGGCTCCCCTCGCCCTCTTCCTCGTGACCCTGGTGCTCTATCGCATCTCGCCACTGCGGGCGGTTGCCGCCGGCCATGCCCGCTGGTTTATCCTGCCCGCCTTCACCCTCTTTATCCTGCTCATCGTCATCAATGGCGCTGCGGATCCCGCCCTGAGAAGCCCTGCTTTCCACTGGCTGATGCCGGGGTTCGGCTTTGCCCTGAGCCTGTTCCCTGCCCTGCCCAAGGCACTGGTACCGCGCCTGGCTATCAAGGAGGGAGCCTTTGCTGCCCTGGGTCTGATGCTGATGAGCCTTGCCATGGTCTACTGATCGGCAAGCGCTGGCGTCACGATGGCGCCAGCCCCCTTCTTGTACAAAGAATGGCCTTCAGGCATCTTGGTGGGCGGATAACCGGCATGGAGGCCAGATGAACAATCCGCCCGATTTCATGGCACTGTGGGATTATCAGGATCCCGTTGCCAGTGCCCAGCGTTTTCAAGCACTGCTGCCCGAGGCGCGTGCCGCCAACCTGCAATGGGAGCTGGAGCTCCTCACCCAGATAGCCCGCACCCATTCGCTGCAACGCCAGTTTGCACAGGCGCACCAGCTGCTCGACGAGATAGAACCCCGCCTCACCGAGGCGACTCCACGGGCCCGCCTGCGCGCCTTGCTGGAGCGTGGCCGCACCTTCAACTCCGCCGGTGACAAGGCCAGCGCCAGAGCCCTGTTTGAACAGGCCTGGCAACTGGGAGAGCAGTACGAAGAGCACTATCTGGCCATCGATGCGGCCCACATGGTGGCCATCGCCGCCCCCCTGGAGGAGCAGAGCCACTGGCACCAGCTGGCGATGACCCTGGCCGAGCGCAGTCACGACAAGCGGGCGCGAGGCTGGCTCGCCACCCTCTATAACAATCAGGGCTGGACCCTGTTCGAGCTGGGTCGCCTCGACGAGGCCATCGCCTGTCAGCAAAAGTGCCTGGCCTGGCACGAGCAGCACAACAACCAGGGCAAAGCCTTTATCCGACATTCCGCACCTGATTTAGGAATAAATTTGCCGATAGCGCTCACCCAATACCTCCAAAATGATCTGCT
>NZ_JAPDBZ010000252.1:0-1960 GCF_027705505.1 Aeromonas sp. QDB56 | reverse complement strand
CCAGCGGGGCTGACGCCCCGGCGAAATTCCCCTCCCACCTACGTCGGAGGGAGTCCCCTTTCGCATTTAAGATGGGGTTGAAGGGGCGATCGATCACCCCGTGTTCAACGTTGAGATCGAGCGGCGAGACGTAGACCCGCTCCCAGGGCAGCGCCATGGCATCGCGAAAGTAGTAACGCTCCCCCTTGTTCTGCAACTGGTCGTCCGTCACACGCCACAGATGCTGGCCCTGGCGATCGATGCGCACCCGCTCCATGCCATCCGGGGCAAGCCAACGCACCTGGGCATAGTCGGGATTGCGGTTCAGCAGGATGGTGAACTGGACGGCCAGGGTGTCACGGTCATTGCGAGCCGCCGCTTCGAGCAGGATGGGTTCTTCCGACATGCTGCGCACATGGCGCAGCGGCACCGCCAGCTCGCCGTCAAGGCGGCCGCTGGCAAGCGCCAGGAAGGTGCTCTCATCACTGCGAACGCGATAGAGCTCGCGCTCGATCAGTGCATTGCCCAGCAGATAGCTACCTGCCAGGACAAGCAGCAGAATAGGTGAAAACAGCAGGATATTGCTGTAAAAACAAAGAGGCCACCCGATTGGGTGGCCTCTTCACAGGAAAGTTCGTTGTCGATTAGACGCGAACGAAATCCAGGTGAACCAGCTTGTAGCGAACCGGGTGACGCTGGATAGCCTTCACGTTCACTTTGACTTCTTCACCGTTGATGACCAGGGTCAGCTCGGAGGAGTAGAACTCCGGCTTCTCTTGGGCCAGGATCAGCTTCTTGTGGTCCAGGGTAACGGACACGGCTTCTTTGCCTGCACCGTAAACGATGGCAGGAACCAGGTCAGCATGACGCAGGCGGCGGCTCGCACCTTTCCCCAGGTCAGAACGGACTTCAGCTTGGAATACGAAAGACATAGTGATTATCTCTTTTAAGATGAATGTATGGTGTTGACTGCGACCGGTCAGCACCTCGCAAAACGAGCGCGAATACTAGCACGGGCCCGGAGGGGATACAAGGAAAGAACCCGCGTCACTCCTCTTTGGCCAAGAGGCACTCCACCACGCCTCTCGCCATCCCCTAGCGCCCCTGCTCCAGACGGGCAAACTGCTGCTGTCGCTGGGCCGGGCTCAGGGAATCGAATTGCGCCAGAGTCTGCGCTTTCGGGCAATAGAGGCGCTGCCCGGCCTGTACCTGGATCCCTTTGGCCATCCTGTCACGATTTTCCTGCACCAGCGCCAGCAGATAACTGTAAGTATCCGAGCCGCCGGCCTCCTTTGACTGAAGCTGGCTTGCAATGCGCCACAGGGTTTCTCCCGGCGCCACCTGATGACAAACCCGCGATGCCTCCCCTGCCGCCGTGGCGGAAAGAATCAGGGTCGCCTGCTCAGGGGCAGAATCTGCGGTGGCCATGGGCTGTGCATCTCCCTGTCTTGCCAAGGCCTGTGTGGGGACCAGCCCCCCAAGCCGTGCGAGCAAGGGCTCCCCCAGAGGCATCCGCATCTTCCTCTCCCGGGGCAGGGAGAACTCGGCGACAAAGGCGACAGCGCCCGGGACTTCGAACGAGGGGGCCGAGGAGGCGGCTTGCAGTACTGATTGGTGGGGAGCCATTCCATAGGCCATCTCATCGATGCGCTTCAGCCTGGCCAGGTAAGCCTTGGAGAGCTGGGCCTCCCCTTCGAACAGATCGAAGGGGGGCACCAGCCGGGCAGGAAAGAGGATCTGCCAGCGGCCATTCTTCTTTCTCTGTTCAAGTGGGGGAAACTGATTGCCCCGCCAGGCCGCAAAAATGGGCGGCACGGGGCGCTGCACCGGATAGAACTCCGGGTTGAGCTGCACCCAGGTTTGTTCCGCAATGGGTTGATACCCGCTGATGTTGACCAGTGCCACCCCCAGGGCGGGAGCACACTTTGTTGATATTTTAACCAAAGAATAACTGAGCCCGATAGTCGTCATTCCAGCCGGC
>NZ_JAPDBZ010000251.1:0-2057 GCF_027705505.1 Aeromonas sp. QDB56 | reverse complement strand
GTACGACAACAGGTCAACTGAGCGAAATCGGCGCCTGAGAGACTGCTGTCCTGCTTTGGAATTGTGCAACAAGGCCACAGTCCGGTATAGCCCTGATGTTTCTGGCTCACCACAAACGGAGCTCGCACGGAGCCATCTTGGTGTTGCGAGAACGCTAGTTCCAAGGAGTCCGGATTATTGTCACGGGAACCACAAACCATACACTGAGCATGACTTGGTTTGGCAATGAGATAAGGTGTCATCCATTCCTTCTTAGCGGCAGGCCGATAACCAGACTGCCGCATCGGATTATAAATTAACCGGCTAACTCGTCTACGGCTGCCAGCGCCTGTGTGCCATAGATCACCGCCGGACCACCGCCCATCAGGATGGCCACATCAATAGTTTCAACCAGTTCCTGTTTACTCGCGCCAGCTTTCAGCGCTGCTGCCACATGGGCTGCAATGCAACCATCACAGCGTGCAGCAATCGCAATTGCCGTTGCCATCAACTCTTTATGTTTAATGCTGAGTTCACCGTCGTACATCGCTGCTTTATGCAAAGCGAGAAATGCATTCATGGTGTCTGGACTAGCCTTGCGGTAGGCCGATCCGAATTGACGTTGTTCCTGATTAATCTCTGTGTAGTTCTTAGCCATAAAGTACCTCGACAAGTTGTTATTACAGATCAAAACGAATCTGTAACCATCTGATAGGTCTTGTAGCCCCCGGTCAGATTGCGGGCTTGAAATCCGTTTTGTACCAACATGCGATAGGCAACATGTCCGCGCAAACCGACCTGGCAAGCCACCAAAATTTCTTTATCGACAGGTAGCGTATATAAACGATCCCGTAACGCATCGAGTGGAATATTCAATGCGTTCGGAAAGACGCCTGATGCCTCCAGCTCTGGCGGATTTCGCACATCCAGCACGACTTGATCGGAAGCGCCCAGCAATAGTTCTTCGGTGTGACAAATTGCCTCATCACCATTCATCACATTACTGGCAACCATACCGGCTTGGTTCACCACATCACGCGCCGAACCAAACGGTGGCGCATATGTCAATTCCAGATCAGCCAACTGCTGAACGGTCATCCGGGCTCGTTGCGCAACGGCTAAAACATCAATCCGTTTGTCGATACCATCCAAACCAGCCGCCTGGGCACCCAGGATCTGGCCATCCGTTGGATCAAACAGTAATTTCAAGGTCACCGGGTGAGCACCGGGGTAGTAACTGGCGTGACTGGCGGTATGCACGTAAATCTTTTCATAGTTCATATTCAATCGCTTGAGTGTTTTTTCATTCAAGCCTGTACTGCCAATTGCCATGTCAAACAATTTGCAGATCGCTGTGCCTTGTGTCCGGCGATAATGCTCATGGCGACCAAGCATATTGTCAGCAGCAATCCGACCTTGCCGATTAGCGGGCCCTGCCAATGGCACCAGCGCCGCGTCGCCGGTGACGAAATTTTCCGTCTCTACCACATCGCCTACCGCATAAATATCTGGTTCAGACGTTTGCATGGCGCTATTAACCTTGATTCCGCCCAGAGCACCTAATTCCAAACCAGCTTTTACGGCCAGCGTCGTTTCAGGTTTTACACCAATAGCAAGAATGACCATGCCTGTCTGCAACATATCGCCGGAACTCAACATCAAATCCAAGTTATGGGTATGTGTGACGGGGGTGTCATATACAGCAGTCGCCTCAGGTTCGGCCGGATAAAAGTCAGCCACTGAAATGGCCGCCAAACCGGTTTTAAGACGCAAATCGATGCCTTTTTCGCACATATGGCGGTGCAACATATTGGCCATTTCACGATCAACCGGGGCCATAACCTGATCGGAGAGTTCCAAAAGGGTGACGTCAATCCCTCTATGGTGCAGTGCTTCAACCATCTCCAACCCAATAAAACCACCCCCGACAACAGTTACATGCTTAGGCTTCTCCGCTGCCAGTACAACTAGGATCTTATCCATATCCGGTATGCTACGCAGACAGGGCGAGATCGTGAACGTTTTGAAGCAATGTTAAGAGGATTTGACCGACCGATCTGGGTGTGATCTTATACTCT
>NZ_JAPDBZ010000250.1:0-2188 GCF_027705505.1 Aeromonas sp. QDB56 | reverse complement strand
ATGGATTTAGGGACTCAGAATACTTTTTTCTGAAAATCAAGGCGGCCTTCCCCGGAAAGCCGCGATGAACCAAAAATCCTGCCAGTCATAGCTGCTAAACTGGCTCCCTTGGTCAGAATGAACCAGCACTTCCTGCTCGGGTCGCCGTCGCCACACTGCCATCAGTAACGCGCTGATGGCCAACTCTCGGTCGATCCGTGGCCCCATTGACCAACCAATGACTTGTCGTGAAAACAAATCCAATACCGCGGCCAGATAGAGCCAGCCTTCATGGATTCGAATATAAGTGATGTCCGTTACCCAGACCTTATTTGGCTCAGTCACATTGAACTGGCGTTCAAGATGATTCGGTGCAACCACCGTTGGCCGGCCACCATAATGACCGGGACGGCGACGATAACCGGTTTGTGAACGCAAACCTTCATGACGCATTAATCGCGCCACCCGGTGTTTCCCACAGGTCTCGCCCATCTCTCGCAGGTCATCCCGGATCTTGCGATAGCCATAGACGCCTCCGCTTTCTAGCCAACATTGCTTGATCTGGCCCAGGAGGCGCTGGTCTTCAAGTGCGCGGGCAGATAAAGGCTGGTGCTGCCAGGCGTAATAACCGCTCGGGTGGACATTCATCATCCGACACAGTCGGCGGATGGGATGTGTGGACGCGTGCACCCGGATGAAGGCGTACCTTACCCTGACAGCTTGGCAAAGTACGCGGCGGCCTTAAGATATCTCGCTCATCGGTGACGCGGCGCAGTTCAGCCTTGAGGCGCCGAATTTCGGCTTGCTGGCTGGAGTCATGCTGTTGCTGCACGGCGGGCTGGCTGTAGCGCCTGATCCAGGCGTAAAGACTGTGGCTGGAAACACCAAGTCGCTCAGCGACCTCTGCCACTGGGTAATGGCGCTCAGTCACCTGCTTGACGGCGGCCAGTTTGAATTCTTCCGTGTAACGTTGCTGCTTGCTCATAACACCTCCTGATTGACCTCAGTTTGAGGCTCTTGAGGTGTCTAGGAAAGTAGGGGCGATTCAAGGATGTTGTTCCTGCTTCCGAGTTGGCTGCTGCCATCAAGCAGATCCGAGAGCTTCAGCGTCTGCTCGGGAAGAAGACCATGGAGAACGAGATCCTCAAAGAAGCCGTGGAGTATGGTCGAGCAAAAAAATGGATTGCGCATGCGCCCTTGTTGCCGGGGGACGACGATTAAGTGCTGTGAGCCAGGCTCTTAATGTATCGCGTGCGCAGCTATCCGTTCGTGTTCATCGAAAACCGGGTTGGCAAGATGGTCGTCATCATCGCCAGCGTGATGATGCAGCCTTACTTGGCCGTATCATGGAGGCGATGGCAGAGCTTCCCTCCTATGGCTATCGCCGGGTCTGGGCGCTGTTACGGCGTCAGTCTGAGGCAACAGAACAACCTGTGGTAAACGCTAAGCGGGTATATCGCGTCATGCGCGAACATGGCTTGCTGCTGGAAAGAAAACCAGCTGCACCATTGGCCCAGCAGGCACATAAGGGGCGTGTTGCCGTCAAGGAGAGCAATCGACGGTGGTGCTCAGATGGCTTCGAGTTTCGCTGCGATAACGGTGAAAAACTACGTGTCACGTTCGCCATGGATTGCTGCGATAGGGAAGCGTTGGACTGGGCGGCCAGTACTGGGGGTTACGATAGTGACACTGTGCAAGATGTCATGCTGAGGTCTGTCGAACATCGCTTTGGGGATTCGTTGCCGGCATCACCGGTGGAGTGGCTGACTGATAATGGCTCGGCGTATCGAGCCCATGAGACCCGCGCGTTTGCACGAGAAATCGGGTTGGAGCCCAGAACGACAGCAGTGAGAAGCCCACAGAGTAACGGTATAGCGGAGAGCTTCGTGAAGACGATGAAGCGAGACTATATCGAGATGATGCCAAAACCGGATAGCCGAACAGCGGTAGGCAATTTGGCTATCGCGTTTGAGCATTATAACGAGCACCACCCGCACAGCGCCTTGGGATACCGTTCACCACGGGAATTTCTGCGCAGTCGGGTATCACAACCCTAAGCGGGAAAAAGTGTCTGGACCTATGGGGTCAAATCCACTTGGTAAGTACTCATCTCGGTCACAGACAGATTTTCTCAGGGCTGACGCATCAGTGTTTATACTTTGAACAACCCCATACATTCGAACAAATATTGTTCATTCAGACAGCAGAG
>NZ_JAPDBZ010000249.1:0-2198 GCF_027705505.1 Aeromonas sp. QDB56 | reverse complement strand
TTAAAATCGTACTTGGCGCCGCTCAACTGATCGATACTTGATCAACTAGCGCAAAGAATGATCATGCGTCGGCCCTGGGTCATCACCACTTCACACACCAGTGCGGCCAGCAGGCTGTAACCACCGGGGGAATGCTCGCCATAGCCGTTGGAAGCAAAGCCTGCGCTCACATCAAAACCCGCCTGTCCGCTGGCAATGACATAGAGCACGCCACCTGCCACGATCCCGCCAAGCACCTGGGCCACGATGTAGGGCAGCACGTTGGAGGCCGGGAAGCGACCACCAGCCCAAAGTCCGACGGTCACGGCCGGGTTCAGGTGGCAACCCGAGATATGACCGATGGCATAGGCCATGGTCAGCACGGTCAGGCCGAACGCCAGGGCCACGCCCAGCAGGCCAATCCCCACATTGGGGAAGGCAGCAGCCAGCACGGCGCTCCCGCAGCCCCCCAGCACCAGCCAGAAGGCTCCCATAAATTCAGCAGCAAAAGGTTTCACTCTTGTCTCTCCCATGATGATTAACACGAGAGCCAGAAAGGCTCATACGGACACAGTTATTGAACAGGCGCCATATTATGGGAGTGTGGCGGAGCAAGACGAAACCGACCCGGCTCATCGCGGATATGTGATGAATGTCACAAGTTATTGATAAAGTAGAAAGATATTCATCCGCTCGGTGCGCTTCTCCATGGGAGTCCCATCGAGGGATGCGACAGATTGTGACCCGACCAGCGATTTTGCCAGCAGCTCCCCGCGCTCCCCTGCCAACACCAGAAGCCCTCCCCCGGGGATCAGCGATAACGGCCGCGCACCGATCCGCTGGCCCGCCCAGCCATGCGAATGAGGCTCTGACGGGTGTGGAAGTGGCAAAGCGCCACCCCGAGGGCATCCGCCGCATCCGCCTGGGGGGTGGCAGAGAGCTTGAGCAGATGAGTCACCATGTGCTGTACCTGCTCCTTGGCGGCGCCACCGGTGCCCACCACCGCCTGCTTGATCTGGGTGGCCGAGTACTCGCTCACCGGCAGCAGGGCGTTGACCGCCGCGACGATGGCACTTCCCCTGGCCTGGCCGAGCTTCAGGGCCGAGTCCGCGTTGCGCGCCATGAAGACCCGCTCGATGGCGAACTCGTCCGGCTTGAACTGGGTGATGATCTCGCTCACCCCGTCATAGACCTGCTTCAGGCGAGACGGCAGCTCCCCCAGATCGGTGCGGATGCAGCCCGATCCCAGGTATTCCGCCTTGCCCGCGACGATGCGAATGACCCCGTAACCGGTGATGCGCGAACCGGGATCGATCCCCAGAATGATGCTCATGAACGGAATACCCCGCCCACTGCGGTCAGCCATCTCATCTTCGACACCTTCTTCATTGCGATCTCTTGCCCTGCTGCTCTTGATGGCCGCCAAGATAACAAACCCGCCTTCGCTTGGCTCGCTCGCTGGCACCTTTCCCGGCTGACTGCGCAAGGAGCCACCATCTCATACAGTGCTCTGCCGCTTCTCTGGCCAGTGATGCCTGCCGGCGTCACCAGCCCCTTGCCTCCGGGTCATCCCTTTGCCAGGGCGACGAGGCGCTCCGCCAGTCGATGGCTTTTCAGGTAGCTCTCGACCAGCGCCCCGTCTGCCCGCCCGACGTCAATCTGCCCATACCAGTGCTCGAGCATGGCGACAAAGCCTCGGCTCGCCAGCACGGGCTGCCAGTCGCCCGGAGCCAGAGTCTGCACTGTGTTGTCTCGCGCAAGCAGGCCACGGGTGCAATTCTCGATATGCAATGAGAGGTTGTCGCCATAGGCATCGATGCGCTCCTCGGTCATGCCGGCGCTGCGATTCATGCTGCCGCTCACCGCCATCTGCCCGCGCTGCCAGGCAACGCTCACCCCGGCCAGCAGCTCGGGCTGCTCACTGCTGCGTCGCAGCACCGCATGCAGCTCCCCGTCCGGCTCGCCGCCATAACAGCAGAGGCTGTCGAGCACATGGATACAGTCGTCGAACAAGAACTGGCGAGGCGCCCCCGGCAGGGCGTGCCTGTGCTTTTGCCAATGGAGCTCGGTCAGCGGCTGGCCGCGTGCGGCGGCCATGGCGGGCAGATAGCGACGGTTGAAGCCCACAAACAGCGGGCAGTCCCTAAATAACTGATCCCAATAGTGCTACACCTTCGCTGTGCCATAGCCATTCCCCGGGAAAGGAGACACGGTATCCA
>NZ_JAPDBZ010000248.1:0-2216 GCF_027705505.1 Aeromonas sp. QDB56 | reverse complement strand
AGCAGAGAAAATCGATACAGAACAGGACCTTGGAAGGAGTTTTAAAGGGACTCAACGCTTAAGGTCCTGTACATGAAGGGAGCTTAACCTGTGATTTTATAGTTTCTAACAACCCCAGATCCGTAAACAATTCCTTAGCGCAAAGTTTATTCCAGTGCATTGAAAGAAGTGAGGAGACATGTTGATCTACAATCGCCCGCAGCATTAATAGCTCAGCGCGCCCGCCACCCGCCAACTTCGAGTTAAGCAGGGACGACACCACGATATCATCAAATAACTTTACTGGCCCCAAGGGGTCCACCGCAGTGAGCGGCCAGTAAAAACCACAAGCCCCTTCTTCGGTTAAGAAAATTTTCTCTGCCAGCAGATCTACATTATTTCTATAATCACTTTTTGCTTTTAAAACGAAGACCATCAAGGTGCTGTTGGAATTATAAAAACATCGGTGATGCAGATTTAGATAGTAAATCGTTTTCAGGCTGCCCAGGATCCTTGAACCGCTAAATCCAGCAATCTTGAAGCGTATTGCGCCCAGTTCGTTGAGCTTGAAAAGATGCATTTCAAGCCTTTCTCGTTTGAGTCCCGTCAGGGCGCACAGATCAGAAATACCCAGCCCACGAACCACCCCAAATTCGTCAGCATGAACTAGGAGGACAGCGAGCAGCAATCGATTCGTACCACTTGCAGCTTCCCTGAGCATCTTCCTTGCAGCTTCTTTTCGTTCAGCGGGCGCAACAGCGTCAAGACTCATATCGCTCATCCGCCGATCGTAAGACTTGAGGCTGATCAACTCCGTGGCAGGATTTAGAACATGATCTGCTAGCTGATACAAAGAATCGGCTACACCTTTCACGCTTTCGGAGGCTAGGGTTTCTCGCAGAGTCTGGGAGCACTCAAATTCCGAGCGACTTTCACATTGGCTAAGAAAGCCTCCAGTCGTCAACTCGTGCAACCCTCGCTTAGCCATCGGTCCAGAAACGCCTAAATCGGCAGCAAAGGCAGCCACTCCTCGACGAACTGATCGACCTTCACCGTACTTCTGTAGAAATCTGAGCAGCAAAAATTTAGCTTCAGGGCTGATATCTGGTAGGTGAAGTCGAAGAAGTGATAGATAGCTCATGCTCAGAAACCCGCATTAAAACGTTTTTTTCATCATATCACACCCTGTTATAAACCAAATTATCACGCGTGATATGACGCGTGATATAACGTGTCACCTTAAAATCTCCTTGAGAAGCCGCATGTCAGAACGATTGAAATGGATATCCCCCAAAAACACGTCCCAGATCCAATGGGCCTGGGGTTATCTGAAGGAGAAGAGCAGCGCCTCCGTATTCCGGCACACCCGTTACATAGGGGAGACGGCTTACCAACAGCTCATAGAGTGGGATCAGGGTCAGCCTGAAAGCGCGGAATATAGAGAATTCTTAGGGCGCATGCGGGGTGCATGGGCCCAGAGAAAGTACAGAGGAAAGAAAAAAGACAAGAGGGCATACAGCATCGTTCTGCCAGTAAAAACAAAGCAGCAACTTGATCGTATTTCAAAAGAGCTTAGTTTAAGTCTGGCTGAGACAATTGAAAAACTAATTCCATGGAGCAAAGAACAGCAGGAAGTTTATTTCTACAATGAACGCCTCAAATCTAAAATAAATACAAGCACTGACGATAACCTACGCAGAAACGCTGATGACTATAAGAAAAATGCGGAAATATTTTCCAAACTGCTGACTCTCAGCCTTATAGATCTAAACATATTTAAGACCAGACATAGCCCACAACTAGACTCTGAATCCAATATTTCAGAAATAGAGCGAATAACTACCAACCTATTGGAAGAGTTTATAAAAGAAGGCAATAACGGCCTATCGCGGCGAATGTCAACTATCAGCCTGAAGAGCCAGGCTGTCACGCCCAAACGGGCCCTAATTGAACAACGACTCAAACTCTGCGTGCATGCGAGTGATCA
This sequence comes from Aeromonas sp. QDB56, assembly GCF_027705505.1. NCBI lineage: Bacteria > Pseudomonadati > Pseudomonadota > Gammaproteobacteria > Aeromonadales > Aeromonadaceae > Aeromonas > Aeromonas sp. QDB56. The sequence goes on along the minus strand of NZ_JAPDBZ010000248.1, from coordinate 250 downwards.
AATTACACTGACGACTGAAAACAATCCCACCATAATACCCTCACCTGAAACTTACAAATTTCAACAGCAACCACTTTTGAACTTTAATGAACAACAGCTTGCAGATTTAAAAAAAGTTTCTGCCGCCTTTACTAAGAAGAACGAACACTGAAAAAAACTTTCTGAATTTATAAATCCGTCATTCCGCACCTGATTTTGCTATTTTCAGTGCTTGACGGCGATCGGCCGTTCTGATCTATTACTCTCTTTT
>NZ_JAPDBZ010000247.1:0-2226 GCF_027705505.1 Aeromonas sp. QDB56 | reverse complement strand
TGGATTTAGGGACTCAGAATACTTTTTTCTGAAAATCAAGGCGGCCTTCCCCGGAAAGCCGCGATGAACCTCTTTTTTTGCATGGCCGCTCCCTAGAGGGGGATCAGGGCGGGCCGGGGTGCGGGCAGGTAGCGGGTTGGGGAAACCGACATCGTCACCCGGTGAGGGGCGCTTGCGAGCGCCTCGGTCAGCCACTGTTGGTCGAGGGGGATGGCATTGCGATCCTCGATCACCAGATTGAGGTGCTGGGCGCCCAGGCACCCGTAGCGGGCGGGGTCGGTCTGGGTAAAGAGGCCAAGACAGGGCACACCGCTGGCGGCAGCCAGGTGCAGGGGACCGGTGTCGGCGCTGACGAAGAGGGAGAGGCCGCCCGTGAAGCGGGCCAGCTCCCCCATGTTGCCAAGGGAAACGTGCACGTCCCCGAGCAGGTGCTCGGGGGCGGCGGGATCCGCGAGCTGGATCAGCAGGGCATCCGGGCTGTGACGGCGCAGATCCCCAAGCAACCGCTGCCACTGGGGCTGGGAGAGCCCCTTGCCCTTGCGGGCGCCGGTGAAAAAGCCGATCAGGGGACGGCCAGGATGGGCTCGTCGCAGCGCACTCAAGGCCGGGCTTGGCCCCTGCAACAGGCTGCCAAGGGGGATGGGGTCGGCCTGATTGCCCGGTATGCCGAGCAGTTGCAGGGGCTGGTGGGCGTAGTGGCACTCACTGTCCGGAGCCTGCGGACGCGGGAAGATGAGATCCCCATGGCCATCGTCGAAGCCGCATTTCTCACGGGCCTGTACCCAGGCGGCGATGAAGTGATCCGTACTGGAGGCGAAGGGGACGTAGACCCTGTCGTAGTGCTGGCGGCGCAGACGCGAGAGTGCCGAGAGGGCGCCCGGCAGGTGCCTGCCCTGCAACCGGATCTGATGAATGTGCCGCAGGGGCAGATCGGCCAGGAAGGGGAGCAGGGTGGTGGGGCTGCACACCAGCTCCAGCTCGGCGTGGGGATGGGCGCGATGAAGCTGGTGCAGGAAGGGCAGCAGAAAGAGGTTGTTGCCGATGCGGTTGGTGCTGCGAATGACCAGGATCCGGCGGGGTGCCTGCGAAGAGGGCGGCAATGCGCTGCGACTGGCAAGCCAGCCGAGCAGGGGTCGCTCCAGTCCCGCCGTCCAGACCCGGCGTTGGCCGTCGAAGCGGCGCAGGGCATCGTTGAGGTGAGTCATACCGCTGGGCTCCAGTGTTGGGATGGCGTAAAGGGTGCCAGCGGACTCTTAAGACAATGTTAAGAAGGGAAAAAGCGTGCGGATGATGGCCATGGCGGAGCGGGGTGCTGGTGCGGGACGGGGGAAAGTGGCTAGAATTGCGCATTTGAAATAAATGTTATCGTCCGCGGGAGCACCATGCAGTTCAGGGATTTTTTGCCGGTATCGACCAATACCAGCGTCAAAGAGAGTTGTTACGGCGCCCTTGGCGCCCTCATCGGCTTGCTCGGCACCGCCTTGCTGTGCCGCTGGGGGTTGGGGCTCGAGGTGCACTGGCTCATCGCCCCCATGGGGGCCTCCGCCGTGTTGCTGTTTGCCGCCCCGGCCAGCCCCCTGGCCCAGCCCTGGTCCATCCTTGTGGGCAACGGGGTGTCTGCCCTGATGGGGGTATTGAGTGCGAGCCTGGTGCCGGACATGGCTATCGCCTCGGCCCTGGCGGTGATGCTGGCCATCGCCGCCATGTTCCTCACCCGCAGCCTGCACCCGCCCGGCGGCGCCGTGGCCCTGACCGCCATCATCGGCGGCGAGGGGATCCGGGCGCTCGGGGTCGGCTACGTGCTGCTGCCGGTGCTGCTCAACTCCCTGTTGCTGCTGAGTCTGGGCTTGCTCTACAACCGCGCTCTGGGGCGTCGTTATCCCCATGGCGGCAAGGCGGCGCCCAATCGCCACCAGACGGCGGATCCCCAGCCGAGTGCCCGACTCGCCACCCAGGACATCGACTTTGCCCTGCAAAAACACGGGGAACTGCTGGACATCAGCCGCCAGGATCTGCAGGAGCTGCTGCAGGAGGCCCAGCTTCACGCCCTGCGCGAGCGAGTGGGGACGGTACGGTGCCAGGATGTGATGTCGCGGGATCTCGTCGTGACGACGCCACAGGCGCTCGCCATGGAAGTGTGGCATCTGCTCGGCCTTGTTGCACAATTCCAAAGCAGGACAGCAGTCTCTCAGGCGCCGATTTCGCTCAGTTGACCTGTTGTCGTAC
>NZ_JAPDBZ010000246.1:0-2261 GCF_027705505.1 Aeromonas sp. QDB56 | reverse complement strand
CAGAAGGCCCCGAGTGTAGCCATCGCTCAAGGCCGGAGGAAAGGGCGTTTCAATAGTCGATTTGGGCAACAACGCCGGTATCCAGATAATCCTGAGTCGCGTTTTTGCCTTCACCAATGGCATCGAACAATGAAAGTTCTGACATGGATATCTCTCCTTTGAATGTAAATAGCCGAAATAGCTATTGGATATCAAAGGATTTATATATATTTAAATTGATAGATGATTCGGCAGTTGGTATATTTTTAATATATCAATCGCATATATTTCACATGGAGTTATTCTCGCGCGCGCGAGAATAAATGGGTGGTAATTAATAATTGAGAAAGCCTATTTACATTCTTGAAATTGAATCGTAAATTAGAGCTGACGATGACAACATGAGCACTGCGTTGATAGGTTGATGAAGATATTGTTAATCAGGTATGGGGAACCACTACTCGTATCTTAAAAGGAGATAAATATGATTAATTTATTAAACCTGATTATCAATAAAGAAGACGCTTATCAGGTCAATGAGCTCGTAAGTCGTGATCATCGTGAAAAGTTAGATTTGAATTCATTTGAGGAGAGGATTTATCGTGCATTGAGATCTATATTTGGTGCTGAGCTGGATGATGTCCGTATTGGAGACCGATTCTACGCATACAAACTCAAACGGCGGCTGGCAACTCGCAAGGAGAAGGTTAAGTTGGGGCGACTGATTGTGCGCATAATCCCTGAGCTAATCCCTGCCATCATGAGCTATCCGAAGCGGCACCCTGAAGAGTTAAGAACCTGTCGGAAATTGTTCCAATGTGTGAAGGCTAAGAAACGACTGGCTGAGATTGGTCCACAACTAAGATGATGGATTCCCCTAGCCTTAGGTGGCTAGGGGCGTTGAGCAAATCGATGTGGCTTGAATGGGACTTCGGTGTGGCTGCCGACTTAACAATAAACCCTTATTTATTTATCACGTGCCCCATGAATCTATCAAATTTATCGGCCTTCACGAAGGTTGCCGGGTTATCTATTGCATCACCATTGAGATCTTTCGCCAGTGCCTTAAAGTGCTCAATCCCGCAGTTGATCTTGGCCTGCTCGGTTGCTCGCAAATCATCAGAGAAAATACTGGATTTGGTTTCAACGACGAAATACAGGTGATCCCCCATGCCATCATCTTTGTCGATAAGCACGGCCCAGTCTGGGTTATAACTCCCCAGTGGCGTATCGATTTTAAACCAGGCAGGCAGCTTGGCGTACAGCTTCACCTCAGAGGCTTGCTCCAGCTTTTTGGCAAACTCAAACTCAACATCAGAATCACAGATGATATAGTCATAAACTGATTTATCCGCCGAAACCATGTTCTTGAGGTAACCGGTCAGCTCTGCTTCCTGGAACAGCTCTTGCGCGTAGTAGTTATCATCACCAATACGGTGATAACTGATCCCATCCACAATCGCTAAACGCATCTGCTTGCGGATAACCTCGCTGGCCAACTGAATAAAACGCTGCGGGTTGTTCTTAAAGGCCTCAAGCTTATCGCCCAGCCCCAACAAAATATCAATCACCGTTTTTCGGGTCAGATTAGTAGTTGACTCTGAGGAAAGTGCGAACAAGTATCCCACGAACAAAAAATGAAAATTTTAGTCATTTAATATCAATGGGTTACCAGTAAATGCTCTCGTGCCATATGACTTATTCGCACCTTCCCTAAATAAGTCACCACATCAGGTAGCTGGTAATTGCGATGCTGATAGGTGTGGGTCTTGTTCTCTTGCACCGAACTATTCAACCCGGCCCCAGAGATCTCAACACTCACCTTGGTGTAATCGAACTTGGCACTGCGCACATCGACGCTGGCACGAATTTCTTTAATACAGGTCGCAACCAAGTCACCGACAGAGAAGTTCACTCGGTAGGTGGTCTTGTATTTGATGCGATCCCACAGCGCTTTGAAATCATCCCCCAGCACCACTTGCTTGCCGTTATCTTCACGCAGCTTGGCGGTTTTCTTTTCTTCAAACTTTTTGATGCTCAAGCCTTTGGCCACTTTGCCAATAGTGGCAAGAATCGCCTCAGCGTGCTCTGCAAATTGATCGGGCAAATTCACCTTGTTATCCGCCAGCGCCTGCTTCAGAGCATCTTGGATCTTACCTTTGCTATCGATATAACCTTCTGCGTGCAGATGCTGGTAGATGGCTTCAGGGCGTTGTTGCCCAAATCAGCTCGACCTGAATGGAACTTTTGGTGAAGCCCATGATCTGATCACCAAATCCCTC
>NZ_JAPDBZ010000245.1:0-2283 GCF_027705505.1 Aeromonas sp. QDB56 | reverse complement strand
ACGCAAGAGGCAATAGTGGATCACCGGACGATCGTCTCATTTTTTACCTGTCAACTGGTCTGGGTGAACCGTTACTGAGCAGCGGCTTTCTGGCGGCATTAACGGGGCGTCGTTTATCGCTGCCATTATTGACCCTGCTGGCCATGGTGGTTGGTACTGGTGCGGGTGTGCTGCTGGGCGGCAATAATCTGGTGGAACCGCTGGTGCTGGCCTCGCTCTGGTTTGCGGGTGCCTTGGTGTTTGCGCCCAATCGTTTGTCAATAATGAGCTGGATGATACCTTGTTTTGCGCTGTTTCATGGTTGGGCGCATGGTGTTGAAGCGCCTGTCGGGCAAGTCGCGTTGTTCACTGCGGGGGCTGTGGTTTCATCGCTGGTGTTGCTGGCGGTGGGTTATGCGGTTGGCAGCAAAGCGAACCACATAGCATGGTTGAAAAAAGGCTGGGCAGCAGTGGTGTTTGCCTCGGCGTCAGCACTGTTGGCGGGTTAATTCATGATTTTTTCAGCGATCAATCAAACCTCGCCAGTCAGTTGGTTACAACTATTCCAATTGATGAGCCCTAATCTGCCAGTGGGTGGGTTTACCTATTCGCAAGGGCTGGAATGGGCGGTTGAAACGGGTTGGGTTAAAAACGCCGCTGAATTTGAACAATGGCTGACTGATCAAATGGACGAAGGGCTGGTCTATCTCGACTGGCCGCTTCTCAACCGCCTTTACGTTGCTGCCCGGCAAGACAATCTGACTGCTTTTGTAGACGCTATCGATTTGCTGGTAGCGAGCCGCGAAAGCGAAGAGTTTCGGTTGGAAGAGGGGCAGCGCGGTGATGCGTTTTACCGTGTGATCAAAGATTGGGGCATTTCAGGCAGTGCTGATATGGCCGTTCATCTGAAACGCTCACAGCTGGCCGGCATGGTGTGGTTTGGTGCAAAAAACAACCTGAGTGTCGAGCAACTAGCGTTGGGCTGGGGATTCGCGTTGCTGGAAGGTGCCGTCATGGCCGCCATTAAATTAGTGCCCATTGGTCAGCAAGCGGGTCAGACATTGCTTCGAAAATTATCCGCGCAACTGCCTGAAAAATACCAACGGGCTTGCACTGTGCAAGACGATGAGATCGGAGGCAGTTTAACCTGCCTCGCCATCGCCAGTGCATGCCACGAAATACAATACACGCGGTTATTCCGCTCATAATCAGATTGGAAAGGACACTCTTATGACTCAAACATCATCCCCATTACGAGTTGGCGTTGGCGGCCCTGTTGGTTCCGGCAAGACTGCGCTGTTAGAAGTATTATGTAAAAAGATGCGTGATCACTTTGAGATCGCCGTCGTCACTAACGATATCTACACCAAAGAAGATCAGCGAATTTTAACCGAAGCAGGCGCGTTACCTGCCGAGCGTATTGTCGGGGTGGAAACCGGTGGTTGCCCGCACACGGCGATCCGTGAAGATGCATCGATGAATCTGGCCGCTGTTGAAGCGCTCAGTGAGAAATTCGGCAATCTGGATGTCGTTTTCGTTGAGAGCGGTGGCGACAACCTGAGTGCCACCTTCAGCCCTGAATTAGCTGATATGACCATCTATGTGATTGATGTGGCGGAAGGCGAGAAAATTCCACGCAAAGGCGGGCCGGGCATTACCAAATCTGATTTATTAGTGATCAATAAAATCGATTTGGCCCCGTATGTTGGTGCGCGTTTAGATGTAATGGAATCAGACACCAACCGTATGCGCCCACAAAAACCGTGGACATTCGCCAATCTGAAAACCGGTCAGGGAGTGGATACCATCATCGATTTCATCGTGACACATGGCATGTTAACGCCAAAAGCATAAGTGCGACGAAGGCCCTGAAATTGTCTAAACGATTCAGGGCATTACGCGATGAGGTATCCTGATTTTCACAGACAGTCCCGATTGTTACGATGAGACAATCGGGGGTATTGAATGAAATCGAGAGAACACTATTCACCAGAGTTTCGGGCAGAGGCGGTTCGACTGGTGTTGGAGCAAGGCCTTGGCCAAGCTGAAGCCGCCAGAAGGTTGGGTATTGCCAAAGGCACACTGAGCAACTGGGTGGTCGCAGCCAAAGGAGGAAAGGATACATCGGCCATTCCCGGAGCGCGTTCTGTCGCCGAGCTGGAGGCTGAAGTGGCCCGGCTACGCAAAGCTCTCGCACAAGCCAACATGGAGCGCGACATCATAAAAAAGGTTCTTCGCGGGATCTTGGGGAAGTGGAAGTTGACAGACAGGGTGCTGGTAAACTGGCTGTCTCCAAACACACCA
>NZ_JAPDBZ010000244.1:0-2359 GCF_027705505.1 Aeromonas sp. QDB56 | reverse complement strand
ACTGTGCTCGGTGATTGATCCGGGAGATCAGATCACCACTTGGCTAGATAGTTCCCCGATTTGTGCAACAAGGCCGGTATCGAGCGTACAGCGCCGTTGCTGACGTTTCAGCAGATCAGCGAGTTGAGCAGTGATGGAGGTGCAACCACCGGCGTTAAGCAGGTAGGCGGCGTTCAGTTGGCTCAGATTAGTGATGCACATAATATGTTTCCTTTGCCAAAAGGCATTTAGGTCCAAAAAGGACATGGTCAAGACCGGTCAGGTCTTTGATCGGGGGGTATATCCAGAAGGATTGGAGCAATGCCCTCTCAGGTGAGAGGGGCATTGTTGGGGGGGTTGCTTAGGCTGCTTTGTGGGTCGGGGCGCTGAATTGCGATCCGGCACCACCAGACAGTGCTGCGAGCATATTACTGCCCAGCGCAAAGCCGACTGCTTCGAATGGTGGCCAGCAGACAGACTGCCCAAGAACCTCATGGGCGGTTGTATCACTTAACCCGTCGATAATACTGACGGGAATACCTTTACCTCTAGCGTGCTCAATAGGAGTGAGCAAACGAGAGAGCGCAGGATCAGTTGGATGACAAATAAACGGCTCGGTGGAGCGCGCCTTATTATACCCCTTGGCCACACAACCATATTTTTCGTCGCTTGCTTTAATTAGCTGGCGGCGAAATCCTTTCCCAGCCTCTAAATCTCTCAATTCTTTATCTGCCAGGTAATCATAAGTTTTCCACATCGGTGAATTATCTGGAATATTCTCCAAAATATCACCAACACAGGATTCTTTGACCTTGGTAGGAATCAGAGTTTCGAGCACTGCCGTTTCCATGGCACCGGGGGTTCTGGCAATAACACAAAGCCGTTGCCGATCCTCGATACAGCCATGTTGACTGGCATCTAAGATGGTTTCTTCCAGCACGTAACCGCGACTGGAAAGCACCGAACGGATGACCGCCATACTCGCCGTGGACGAATATGGGACCACGTTCTCGATGACCACAATGCTGGGGTTTAGCGCAGTTACCGCCGAAAGGAAGTAATAGAACAATGCCCCTGCTTCTTGATGGTCTTCAGCGCAAGCCAATTTGTTTTTAGCTCTGCCAGATAAACTAGCGCCTGTGCATGGGATTCCAGCACAAACGACATCTACAGATGTGCCGCGTGGATTGAAATGCTCAATACTACCCTCAAACAAAACAGAATCTGCTTTGAACAAATGGTAGTTGTTGGCGAGCGAACTCTCCAGATACTTCGACTCAAGCTCTACGGCGACCTTCACGTAACTGGTAACACCAGCACGTTCAAGCCCTGCATGAACTGCATTGTCCAGTACACCACCGCCGTGGAATAACGACGCCACAGTGATAGCTTCCCCCGTCGCCAGCTTGCGCTGAAGACGTTCGACCCGCTCCTTAGCATCACTGCTAGAGACCTGGGCGGTTATCACCATTTTCTTGTCACGAATGGCAATGCGGATCTCTTCCGATTCGGAAAAGAGGTCCAAAAATTCACGACTATTCATGTCAATAACTGGGAGATAACTCTCGTCCGAACCCCTCAGCTTGCGCCGAGAGACCGTGCCAGAATAATTCTCCAAGTCAGTCCCAAAGGTCACTTTCACTTGGCCCGCGTCCTGATCGAAATTCAGTTGGTATTTCATACCAATCTCGATTCCTTCGCGTTCCAATTTCCGACCTTCGAGCCACACGCGGGGTAAACCTTTATTTGTAGAGCCGATCTTAGTTGCGATTACAGTAGCCATAATAAAAATCTCCATTGCCAAAAGGCATTTAATTCCATAAAGGAAGGGTGTCGTATTACCGAATGGGTAAGTGAATAAGCCTGAAGGAAATCAGGCTGATTTTGAGCGCAACATAACCATCAGTTGAAACGCCTCTTGGTAAAGTCGTTCCAGGTTGTCGTAGGTAAGGTAAATAACAGCTCCATTTAAGAAAGCTGCCTTTTTCCAACCAGCGACCACAGCTACTTCGAGAGCAGAAATATACTCATCGACATTGCTATGCCCAATCTGATACCGGTGCCCGTCCATTACCAACCAAGCAGAGGCTTGTTTAGTGCAGGTATGGGTACAGCCAGCATCAAACTGGTAGGTATCGACATGCAGCATGTCGAAAGAGATGGAATATTGGCCACAATCAATATCAAACACGTAAGTCGAATTAAGCACTGCACAGTTGGAATCAATTTGACGCGACGTAATGGAGTCGGCGTGTTTGATGGCAATAGCGTTGATCTGTTCCATGATAAATATCTCCATTTGCCATCATGTACAGAACCTTAAGCGGCAAGCGAATTAATAATACCGTCTAACGTGTTGTTTTGCTTGGATTTTCTCTGC
>NZ_JAPDBZ010000243.1:0-2366 GCF_027705505.1 Aeromonas sp. QDB56 | reverse complement strand
TTTTTAATTTAACTAGCTCCACCTTCAAACAAGGAATATCGTTGATGTCACTGTATCGCCGTCTAGTTCTGCTGTCTTGTCTCTCATGGCCGCTGGCTGGCTTTTCTGCCACCGCGCTGACCAACCTCGTCGCGGAACCATTCGCTAAACTCGAACAGGACTTTGGCGGCTCCATCGGTGTGTACGCGATGGATACCGGCTCAGGCGCAACTGTAAGTTACCGCGCTGAGGAGCGCTTCCCACTGTGCAGCTCATTCAAGGGCTTTCTTGCTGCCGCTGTGCTGGCTCGCAGCCAGCAGCAGGCCGGCTTGCTGGACACACCCATCCGTTACGGCAAAAATGCGCTGGTTCCGTGGTCACCCATCTCGGAAAAATATCTGACAACAGGCATGACGGTGGCGGAGCTGTCCGCGGCCGCCGTGCAATACAGTGATAGCGCCGCCGCCAATTTGTTGCTGAAGGAGTTGGGCGGCCCGGCCGGGCTGACGGCCTTCATGCGCTCTATCGGCGATACCACGTTCCGTCTGGACCGCTGGGAGCTGGAGCTGAACTCCGCCATCCCAGGCGATGCGCGCGATACCTCATCGCCGCGCGCCGTGACGGAAAGCTTACAAAAACTGACACTGGGCTCTGCACTGGCTGCGCCGCAGCGGCAGCAGTTTGTTGATTGGCTAAAGGGAAACACGACCGGCAACCACCGCATCCGCGCGGCGGTGCCGGCAGACTGGGCAGTCGGAGACAAAACCGGAACCTGCGGAGTGTATGGCACGGCAAATGACTATGCCGTCGTCTGGCCCACTGGGCGCGCACCTATTGTGTTGGCCGTCTACACCCGGGCGCCTAACAAGGATGACAAGCACAGCGAGGCCGTCATCGCCGCTGCGGCTAGACTCGCGCTCGAGGGATTGGGCGTCAACGGGCAGTAAGGCTCTGAAAATCATCTATTGGCCCACCACCGCCGCCCTTGCGGGCGGCATGGATTACCAACCACTGTCACATTTAGGCTAGGAGTCTGCGCGGCAGAGCCGTGTGACCGGTTTTCTGTAGAGCACTGACGATGGCGGCGGCGCTCTCTGCAATTGGCAAGGCGTCGGCGCCAAGGATACCAATCTTGCGGCGCGCGGCGTGTTATGACGACTGGGGTGCATTTGAGCCGCCCCATTTAACCTTCGCCCTCACAGATACGCCATTCGCCTCAGATTTAGCGCCATGCAGACGAGCTTCCACTCGGCTTGCACCTTGTCCAGGCCCCTCATGCTGAACTGACGCAATCCCATCACCGCCTTGATCCAACCATTCGGAGCCTCCACGATCGACTTGCGCCGGCGGTAAGCTGCATCGCCTTGCTCCGTTTTCAATTTCGCCGCAATCGCCGCCGTATGCGGATGGGTCTTGGCATTGACCTTGGCATCTTCACGTCCCTCGCGGCCGAGGGCAACGATGACATCGCCGTGGTGATCGGCGACCTTTGCCAGAACAGCCTCACTACGGAATCCCGCATCCGCCAGCGTCTGGGCCGGCATTTCTCCGGTGTTGGCCTGAACTGCTGCCAGCATGCCCAGCAGCGCCTGACTGTCCGCGGCGCAGTTGGTCAACTCCGCCGCCACGATGATCTGGTGCTCGGCATCGACCGCTGTGTACCCGTTGTAGCTCTGCTCGGAGCCACCACCGGCGTGTTTCATGATCCGGCTGTCCGGATCGGTGAAGCTTTCCTGATCACGGTCATCCGGCACACCAAACTCGCGTTTGTACGAGCCACCGCCCTTGTCCGAGCCATCCGGATGGCGAGGCCGGCGGCCATCGTCTTCGCTGCGCCCCCGGGCCTGGTCCGCTTCACGCTGGCGCGCTTCCAGGCGCGCCTTTGCCGCCTGGATCGCCTCCAGGCGCTTCTCGCGGCGAGAAATCTCGGCAGGAATGTCCAGCTCCGGCTCGTTACGCTCCTGGTCGTCGGTAGCCTTGGCGCGATCAAGCAGCGCCTTGATCTCGCAATGCAATTCGTCCTCGGCCGGCTTCATGCGCTTATAGCTCATCGCCTTGTGGTCGCCATGTTTGGCGGCTTCGTATTCAGGTTCTTTAGAGAGATCCTTTAGATCGCCGTTCCTCACTACTGCCGGGAAGTCTCCCCAGGGAGCACGTTCGGCCTTATGTTCGGTCATGGTTTCAATCCCGGTCAGCGTCCCATATAGCCCCGAAACCTGCCAGGTGGGCCAAGATAGACCAGGCACCATAAGCAATAGGGCTAGGGTTGGTTTTGCTCACCCAACGCCTGAAGGTTCGGGTTCCCTTTCCGGGGTTCTAGGGATTTTCCGTCCAAAAACGACAAAGTGCTCTGGAGGCCACGCCGTCCGCGGCCTCCAGAGGGGTAT
>NZ_JAPDBZ010000242.1:0-2371 GCF_027705505.1 Aeromonas sp. QDB56 | reverse complement strand
GTACGACAACAGGTCAACTGAGCGAAATCGGCGCCTGAGAGACTGCTGTCCTGCTTTGGAATTGTGCAACAAGGCCGCGCGCAAGCTGTCGAATTGCTCTGAGTGTGATTTTCAACTGACAGAGGAAGCTCTCGGCCGCTCTATTAAGCGTCATTTGTCGCCAATCCTTTTTCCACAGTCAGGTGTGGGGCGAGAGAACGTTGCCAACCTCGAATCGGTCGCCTTGTTTATTGCCGCCATGCGCGAGCGAATCGACTACGAGAATTCCATCAATTGGTTCTGTTTTGACAGTGATTGCGGTTACCAGCTCAAACCGGGACAACCGGTCATTTTCAACAAAACATATACGGGCTCACAGCGCTGGCAGCGTACCGGGCGCAAAAGCAAGTTGCTTTGGCACTACTGGATGTACCGCGCGATTGACCAATTCGCAGCTTCAGATATAGCTGGCAAAATCATCGGGAGACCGGAAAATCACGAAGCGAATCAGCTTGCTTACATAAAAGCCATCCGCAGTCAGCTTTACCTGCAGACGATTTTCGGTCTGGGTGAGCGGGTCAGACTGAACGACGGAGCTGAGGTAGCACTGCACCACGCGATATTAGCCAGTGAGCTGACGACAGTGTTTTTTGAGCAGGCGTTTCTTCAGCCTTTTCTTCGCTATATGGACGACTCAGGTGTAGCAGCGAAAGCACTTGGTCAATTAGCTCTGGACGGGCTTGTACAAGGCGAGAATCGCTTTCCCATCACCTGGTCGGAACCGAAAGATAAGATCAGTCGAATTTGTGGTTGGACCGTCAGTCCTGAGCATCCCAAGGGCGACACCGAAGCGGCCAGTGCCATCCTGAAGTTCTGGACCAGTGATCTGCAGGCTCTATCCGCACAGATGAGGCAAGTACCTAACATGCCTTCACCACGGCTGTACGAGCGACCGTTCTACAAGATTGGCCGCTACAGCTTTCAGTTCCCCTGGGTTGCCGGTCAACAGAACAATCTGACCGCTGCGGTGAATAACCTGCGTCGTGTTGAACAACGCCGGACAGCTTTGCGCAGCGAAACGGAGCGTATTGAACATACCCTTGCCGAAGCGCTAAGGCAGAGGGGGTTCAGCGTCGTCGTGGGCTACCAACCACCATTGAGTGATGAGCGCGATGCTGGTGAGGTGGACCTGATCTGTCACTTGGATGGGGTAGTGTTGCTGCTGGAGGTCAAGTCTGGCTTCATCCGTTCAACTCGTCATGAAGTCTGGCTGCATCGAACCAATACCCTGCGCAAGGCGGCGAGGCAGTTAAAGCGCAAGCAACCGGTTGTGCTTCAAGCCTTGCTAAATGACCAAGGGTTGCGTTCAGCTCTATTGCTGAGTGATTTCAATCATCTGCCAGCCCTGCATGCCTGGGTTGTGGATACTTCGATTGAATTTGATGGTGAGGTCATCGATGGTTTCCACGTCGTCTCCCGCGAGATCATGGAGATCGCTTTGCGCGATGAACCGCATTATCTGCGGGCGTTTGAACAGATGGACGAGGCTGAGGTTGAGAATGAGGAAGAGACACTGTATGCCGACGGATTCAGTGCGCAAGCTCTTGTTAGGTTGATCGAGTCCGATGGGGTCTGGTGTGACTTGCTTTAGGCACCAGCCATTTGGCATGAACCAGAGATGGATAGCTAGCACCACCATATCTGTGTACCTACACAGCCAGCCCCCATCGATACCGAAGCAGGGTTTGTAGTCAAGATTCAATGCTTTTGTCACGCTTCACGACCGTGACACTTTTTAAATTTTTTTCCGGAACCACAGTGACAAGGTTCGTTTCGTCCCAATTGTGGAATATTGGAGGCACTACGCAAAACACTCATCCGCTGGCGTTCTCGGGACATTTGCCGTATCGGTCGTGGATTGAGGCAGGCTTCACGTAGCAGGTACGCAGCACCCTGATCGCTTGATATGCGACCTAAATTGTACATCTGTTCGGCAACCGCCATCTGCCGGACTTGTCTATCGACAACAGGGATACAGTGATGGTCGAAGAGGGTCAAAGTGATGATGTCACTGCCATTTAGCGAACTATCTGGCCCATTTACGTTGATCTGCTCTCGCAGACGCTCGACGACGTTTTTACAGGCCAACAAGCATTCGCCACGTAAATCCGTTGGATCACCATCTGTTGACAGGAGTGCGAAGCAGTCTTGCAGATATACCGCCGCACGAAGTAGATCCGGCCGCTGGCTAGTACGCTCATAGATCATATCAGCTGCTGATAGAGTCGCACGGGCCCTAAACTCATCAAATTCCATCGTAAGCGCCGTTAAATCGACGTACTTGCCCTAACGGTATTGCGCCACTTTTTTTGAAATCGGCTCCAACGCCACA
>NZ_JAPDBZ010000241.1:0-2445 GCF_027705505.1 Aeromonas sp. QDB56 | reverse complement strand
AAGGAGATGGTGGTGATCAGATCACCAAGTCCTCAGTTAGTTCCATTCAAGCTGCATCGATTTGGGCAACAACGCCAAACCCTGACCGTGGTCGGCAAACGCAGCCAACATGAAGAGGTTGCCACCGCGACCCGCACCAACACTCCGGCCAAACTGGTGCCCCAGAGCATCGACAGCGTCAAGGCAAGCGAGCTGACCGCCTTCGGCCAGCCCACCCTGAGCGAGGCTCTGACCGGTATCCCCGGCGTCAACGCCAGCGGCGACACCCGCTTTGACGGCGTCACCATCCGCGGTTTCAGCGCCAGCAACGACTTCTATCTCGACGGCTTTCGCGACGACATGCAATACACCCGCGACCTTGGCAACATCGAGCGGGTCGAAGTGCTCAAGGGCCCCGCCGCCGTGCTCTACGGCCGTGGCAGCACGGGCGGCATCGTCAACCGGGTCAGCAAGGTTCCCCAGAAGGGGCAGGCCTCCAGCGTCAGCGCCCAGGTCGGCAGCTTCGACAGCCGACGCTTCGCCGCCGACCTCAACGGCGAGGCAGGAGAGCGGGTACAGGTGCGCCTGAACCTGGCCCAGGAGGACAAGGAGAGCTTTCGCGACGACGTGACCAGCAAGCGCACCCTGCTGGCCCCCTCCGTCAACTGGGAGATCACCGACACCCTGAACTGGCTGGTGCAATACGAGCGCAACGAGCACGATCGCACCCCGGATCGCGGCATTCCCGGCGTCGATGGTCGCCCGGCGGATGTCCCCATCGAGAGCGTCTACAGCGACACCCGCCGCGACTTCATCGACGATGTGGCCCAGTCCACCCGCTCCCGCTTCACCTGGGACATCAACGATCAGTGGCAACTGCGCCAGCAGCTCGGCTACACCACCCTCGACAGCCAGTTCGACAATACCTATGTCACCAGCGTCAAGGGCGACAAGGTGACCCGCGCCCGCTGGCAGCAGGATCTCAAGGCCAGCAGCCTCACCAGCAACACCGAGGCGGAAGGCCAGCTGCAAACCGGTCCCATCGCCCATCGTCTGCTGGTGGGCCTGGAGCAGGACTGGCAGGATCGCACCCCCAAGCTCTACCAGAACGCCAGCCCGATCCCGGCAGGCAACCTCTATGATCCGGGCTCCCTGCCCACCTACGACGGCGCCATGAAACTCTCCAGCGACGCCCATCACAGGGTGCGCGGTGTCGGCCTCTATGTGCAGGATCAGCTCAGCCTGGGCGACTGGCACCTGCTGGCGGGACTGCGCCGCGACGACTTCACCGTCACCAGCCGCCGCAACGACCTCGACAAGGAAGAGACCCTCTCGGTCACCAGCCTGAGTCCGCGCCTGGGCCTGGTGTGGAACCCCATCGAGGAGCATGCCTTCTACACCTCCTACAGCAAGACCTTCACCCCGGTGGGCGGTGAGCTTATCGGCATCACCCCGGGGGACAAGAACAACAACCTGGATCCCCAGCACACCCGGCTCTATGAAGGGGGCGTGAAGAGCGACTGGCTGAACGGCCGCCTCGCCACCACCCTCTCCCTCTACCGGCTGGAGATGTACAACAAGCGCAGCAAGGATCCGCTGGATCCCACTAAGGTGATCCTCACCGGTCTGCAGCGCACCGACGGCATCGAGCTGAGCGCCCGTGCCCAGCTGACCGACGAGATCTATCTGCGCGGCGGCGTCGCCATCCAGGATGCCGAGCAGGTCAAGGCAGACGCGGACCTGCAAGGCAAGCGGCCGATGAACGTCTCCCGCCAGAACGGCCAGCTGTTCGCCGGCTACCAGAGCGGCAAGCAGGGCTGGTTCGGCGAGACCGGGGTGACGGCGGTGGGGGATCGCTTCGCCGACAACGCCAACACCACCACCTTGCCCGGTTACGCCCGCTTCGACGCCCGTGCCGGCTACCGCTGGCCCCAGTGGGAAGCCCAGCTGAGCGTGGAGAACCTGACCGATCACGACTACTTCGTCAGCGCCACCAGCGCGGCCCAGATCATGCCGGGCACGCCCCGTCAGCTGCACCTGACCGCCGCCTACCGCTTCTGATCCTCCCTGTTTACCGACCCCTCTGGCCAGCGTTCGCTGGCCAGATTGTTATGAAGCACCGAACGATGACACGCAGAAAACTCCCCCTGCACAACAACAAGTGGGTGCGCCGCATCCACGCCTGGGCCGGCTTTGCCACCCTCACCCTGATGCTGCTCTACGGCCTCACCGGCCTCTGGCTGCAACACAGGGCCGTGCTGCCCCTGCCCGGTCCCCACACCGCCAAATCGAGCGAAGAGATAGTACTGAGCACGCCGCTGGCCAGCCCGGATGAATTGAAAGCCCTGCTGCAACAGCGTTATGCAGACATGTTCGAGGAGGGGAGACCCCCTCAGAGATCCCCTCATTTTTAGAGACTCAAATAATTCCAAGTGTGCGGGTATATAAGCGGTGTTGCTTCAGGTA
>NZ_JAPDBZ010000240.1:0-2455 GCF_027705505.1 Aeromonas sp. QDB56 | reverse complement strand
GATTGGATCGGACATACTGAGTACAGTGAAACCAGAATAGAGCAATTAGATCACATCTTTAATCTGATTGGTATGACAACGCCACCGAAGGCGATGCCAGCTACCTGCGTCTGCACATCGCAGGTGAAACCAAGGTTGACGAGGATCTGACCGCGTTCGGCTTCGCCGAGTACAACCTGCCGGTCTCCGGTTCTGACAACGACGAGCTGCGTTACGCCTATGCGGGCATCAAGCACGATCGCTTCGGTGCCTTCAGCTACGGCCGCCAGGACGGTCTGTTCACCAAGGCGGTGAACTACACCGACGTGCTGCCGGAGTGGGGTGGTGATGGTCTGGGCAAGGACACCGAGGTGTTCGGCACCGGTCGTACCAACGGCCTGGCCCAGTACATGTACAACTGGCAGGGGCTGACCCTGGGTGCCCAGTTCACCGGCAACAACGACCCGCAGAACGCGAGCCGCAGCGAGCGCGTCGGCCCGAACAGCACCTGGAGCCCGAAAGGTTCTTCCGAGGGGTATGCCCTCTCTGCCAACTATGACTTCAACATGGGCCTGAGCCTGGGTGCCGCCTACAACCAGGCTGGTAAGACCGACGAGCAGGCCGAGAACGTGAGCTTCGGCGGCGACAACGACGCCAAGCTGTTCGGGGTGGGCGCCAAGTATGCCGTCGGCAACCTCTACATGGCCGCCACCTACTCCCACGGTGAAGATCACCTCTTCGTGGACACCGGCTCCATGCGCGGTTACGCCGAGAAGATGGATGGCTACGAAGCGGTCGTGCAGTACAACATCACGCCGAAGTTCAAGCCCTCTCTGGCCTACCTGCGTACCGACGTGAAGGACAGCGCTCACGGCATCGATGACACCGCGACCGAATACGTCTCCGTGGGTGCCTGGTACAACTTCACCGACAACTTCAATGCCTACGTGGACTACAAGATCAACCTGCTGGACGAAGTGGGTTCCACCGGCAAGAACAGCCTGAACAAGTCCACCGACGACATCGTCGCCGTGGCCCTGCAGTACAACTTCTAAGTCGTCCCAGACGCACTGCACATCCCAGGACCGGCCCATGTGGCCGGTCTTTTCGTTGCTGGCGGACCGCGCTGGATGACAAGAGCGGCACGCCGGGGTTCAGCAATGGCCCCGTGTGGTCGATACCCTTGTTGTCGGGGCCGGTGCGTGGCTGTGCTTGCCATGAGGCAGTGATGGGGCGATGATCACGCCCCGTGGTCAAGATCCTATCTTTCCTCGACGCTTTTCATTATTTCTATATAGGCTTGCGTTGTCCCGACAGGGAAAGCGGGGCTGGTTGGCATGTCGCAGCTCCGGTGCGGGGCAATTTCGGGAAATGGACGTAAGGGCGTTATATGGCGAGCATATTGGATTCAGTGGATCAACGTACCCAGCTTGTAGGGGAGAATCGCCTGGAACTGCTGATGTTCCGTTTGGGTGCCCAGCAACTGTTTGCGATCAACGTCTTCAAGGTGCGGGAAGTGGTCAAGCTGCCCCATCTGAACAAGATGCCGGGGTCCCACCACAACATCAGCGGCGTCGCCAACATTCGCGGCGTCTCCATCCCCGTCATCAACCTGCGCGGTGCCATCGGGATGCGTCCCATGGTCATCGATCAGGAGTCCAACCTCATCATCACCGAGTACAACCGCACCATTCAGGGATTCCTGGTGGGGCAGGTGGCCCACATCGTCAACATGACCTGGAAGGACATACTGCCGCCGCCCCGTTCGGCGGGTCGTGCCAACTACCTCACCGCCATTACCCGCATCCCGGAAGGGGGGGTCGACCAGATTGTCGAGATCATCGACGTGGAGAAGGTGCTGGCGGAGATCATCACCTATGACGTGCGCATCTCGTCCGAGGTGCTGGACGAGGAGATCCTGCCCCAGATGCAGGGACGCCGGGTGCTCATCGTCGATGACTCCAGCACGGCCCGCAACCAGGTGCGCGAGACCCTCGCCCAGCTCGGGCTCGAGGTCATCGAGTGCCAGGACGGCTTGCAGGCCCTCAAGTTGCTCAAGGGGTGGTGCGATGCGGGCAAGAAGGTGACCGACGAGATCATGCTGATGATCACGGACGCCGAGATGCCGGAGATGGATGGTTATCGCCTGACTCACGAGGTGCGCAGCGATCCGCGCATGTCCGATCTCTTCATCACCCTCAATACCTCCCTGAGCGGCAACTTCAACGAGGCCATGGTCAAGAAGGTGGGGTGTGATCGCTTCATCTCCAAATTCCAGCCCGACTTGCTGGTGGACGTGGCACAGCAGCGGATGCGGCAGATCCTGGGCCGTTGAACCCGGCACGCCGAACCATGAAAAAGCCCCCGCCATGCGGCAATGCTGTTCACTTAAGAGAATTTGATACCAATCAGATTAAAGATGTGATCTAATTGCTCTATTCTGGTTTCACTGTACTCAGTATGTCCGATCCAATCG
>NZ_JAPDBZ010000239.1:0-2487 GCF_027705505.1 Aeromonas sp. QDB56 | reverse complement strand
ATCGATTCTCCCTTCAGTGACAGCCGGTGAGCGTTGTGCATCAGCCGGTCCAGGATCGCATCTGCCAGGGTGTTGTCACCCAAGCTCGCGTACCACTCTTCAGTTGGCAGCTGACTGACCACTATCGTCGAGTATTTCCCATACCGATCATCCATGATCTCCAGCAGTGCGTTGCGCTGTTCGGCATTCACCGCCTCCAGTCCCCAGTCATCCAGGATCAGCAGCTCTATCCTTGCCAGTTGACCCAACAGTCTGGCGTAACTGCCATCTACCTTGGCCTGGCTCAGCTCAAGCAGCAGACGTGGCAGCCGGTAGTAACGAGTGCTATGCCCTTGCTGACAGGCTTGGTAGCCCAGCGCACAAGCCAGGTAGGTTTTTCCACAGCCACAGGGGCCGGTAATGAGCAGGTTCTGGCCCCGGCGCAGCCACTCTCCTTGGGCCAGGTTTGCTACCTGTGACCGCTCCAGGTTGCGTGCTGACTGGTAGTCCAGCTCCTGCACCGTGGCCTGGAGTTTGAGCCTTGCCTGCTTGACCAGCCGAGTTTGCTTACGCAGCTCCCGGCTCAGTTGTTCGTGTTCGACCAGCAGGCTTAGCCGCTCGATGAAGGGCAGCCCTTCGTAGGTACTCGCATGTTCCAGTTGTTGTTGCACGGCATCCGCCATGCCGGTCAGTTTCAGGTTTCTCAGGCGGGTCAGGGTTTGTTGGGTCATGGGGCGTATCCTCTTTAGTGGAAGCTCTGGGGGCCACGGATGTTCTCGTGCTCTTGCGGTAACTCTGGGTAGCTCAGCGGGCTTGCGGGCAGTTGGTCGCGGCCACTGGTCAGCACCGACTTGAGCTGCTTGAGTCGCACCAGACCTTCCCGGTTGGCCAACTGGCAACAGGCTTCAACCCGTGATGGCGGATACTCCCGGCTAAGACTCAGCAGCCCCAGGCAGAGTCGGTATGCCTGCTCGGCATGGGCTTTCTCTTCCAACCGTTCGCTAACCCAGCACAAGGTGCTCGGTCCGATGTCAGCAGCCCACTGTTTAAGACGCCCTGGGGTCCAGCGTTGCTGCTTGCTGTGACGTTCCGGCATGTGCTCAGGGAGCGTGCTCATCCCCGGGATGGTTTTACGTGGATGGCTCGCGACCAGCTGTTGCTGGTGATAGACCTGAAGCAGTGTGTCGCCTGCATGGAGCTCCAGTTGCTGACCCACATACTGGTGTGGCACCGAGTAATGGTGCTGCTCATAGCTGACGTGATAGTCGATGTTGACCTTGACCGTTTTGATGGCGACATAGCGATAGGGATGCACCGGCAGTGGTCCCAGTGCCGGGCGGTCCAACTGCTCAAATGCGTCACGTCGGTTACCGGGCAGTTGCTTGAACGGACGCTCGTTGAGTTCGTTCAGCAAGGCACGGATGCACTGGTTGAGTTCGGCAAGCGAGAAGAAGGTCTGATGGCGTAGACGGGCCAGGATCCAGCGCTCGACGATCTGCACACCCACCTCCGCCTTGGCCTTGTCCTTGGGCTTGTAAGGACGAGCTGGCATCACCGCCACCTGATAGTGCTCGGCCAACTGCTGGTAGCTGGGGTTGAGCTCGGGATCGTATCGGCAAGCCTTGCTGACACCGCTCTTGAGGTTGTCGGGGATCAGCAGTGCCGGTGTCCCGCCGAAAAACTCAAAGGCACGGACATGGCTTTGCAGCCAGTCCGGCAGTGACTGTGACCAGGTGGCCTCGGCAAAGGTGTAGTTGGACGCACCGAGCACGGCGACAAAGACTTGTGCCTGACGGACCTCACCCGTGGTCGGCGACACGATGGGCACCGTGGGCCCGCAGTAGTCGATAAAGAGCTTTTCCCCCGCCTTATGGATCTGGCGCATGGAGCGCTTTTGCAACTGACACCAGGACTTGTAACGGTCGCAGAACTGGGAGTAGCTGTAACAGCTATTGGGATAGCGCTGGGTGTACTCCTCCCAGAGCAGCTGTTTGGAGACCCCCTTGCGCTTGAGCTCCTGATGGACAGAGGGCCAATCCGGCACGACATGGCGGGCCGAGATGGTGGTATCGGCCTGCGGATAGAACAGGGCAGCCAGTCGGCCATCATCAAGCTCGGTGGGCAAGGGCCAGGTCAGGCCGAGCGCCTGGGCACTTTTGAGGAGTTTCTGGATGGAGCCAACGCTGACCTTGGTGCAGCAACTTATCTGGCGAACAGAGAGGTCAGCTTCCAGCCGCAGTCGCAGCACTTCACGAATTTTACGCATTGCAATCCTCTTGGCAGACATAGGCTCTTCCCTGGCAAAAGGGAGAGCGTATCAAAGGTTGTTAAATCAATGCGTTAAGGATGATTCTGGTGAATGTGAACAGTGATTCCGGGATGTTGAACACTGTTTCCGGAAAGGAGGGGCAAAGTGTTCAGGTTGAGCCGGAATGAGCGTTCACATTGGTCCGGAAATGGTGTTCACGTTGAACCGGAATCGGTGTTCATGATCGGCCGGAATATGCA
>NZ_JAPDBZ010000238.1:0-2515 GCF_027705505.1 Aeromonas sp. QDB56 | reverse complement strand
GGGGCATGCAGTCGTGGCAAGCCCTCCGATGCCATATCGGCTCTTGAAGCTGGCTGAGGGTCATGGGTAATCAGGAACCTGTTTACATGGTTAAAAAACATTCACGATCCCGCCCTGTATCTATAGCCACGTATGAATAATACATACCGATAAATTTGAGGAGCAACCTCTTATAGAAGAGTTAATAACTGTGCGATTTCAAAAACAAGCCTATCCGCTTCATCAGAATCAAAATCTGTTTTCTGAAGTTTTTTGACTCCATGCTCATTCAATAAGACATGATTTGTAGGAGTGAGATTGTGAATAGCCAAACAACTTTTGACACATTGTAAAGGACATCCATCGATAGCAATGATCGATCTACCAGACTTTGCTATACGGACTAAATGCTTTACGTTTCCACCAACACCTGCAATGCAGGACATTTCTGCATCACCTCGTTTATCTAGGGGAAGGTGCGAATAAGTCATATGGCACGAGAGCATTTACTGGTAACCCATTGATATTAAATGACTAAAATTTTCATTTTTTGTTCGTGGGATACTTGTTCGCACTTTCCTTAGTGTAGGTCTCCCGCACATGCTGGCGGCCGTAGATGGCTTGAGGACTGCGAGGCAGAACTCGTAACCGAGGCCCCTGTCGTTGATGATCGCATCGTCTTCACCTCATAGGAAAAGACACAAAATATCGAACATTGAAATCTAATATTACAGGTTAAAAAA
The DNA here is from genome assembly GCF_027705505.1 of Aeromonas sp. QDB56. Lineage (NCBI taxonomy): Bacteria > Pseudomonadati > Pseudomonadota > Gammaproteobacteria > Aeromonadales > Aeromonadaceae > Aeromonas > Aeromonas sp. QDB56. Next base: position 1,793 of record NZ_JAPDBZ010000238.1, on the reverse strand, counting down.
TGCACACATCACTTCTTCCTCTTTCCTGCTCATCAGGTATAATCCGCCATCTTTTTTTTGCATCAGTGACCAGCGACACCCTATGACTGTCAACCGTTTTGACCCCAGCTCAGAGAGCCTGACGCCTGCAACCACGCCGGCTCAGCCATTGGACAACCAACCTGTCCAACAAGCAACTTCCAGCATTATTAGGTCTCACCACCCAAGGATTGGTTTTGTGAGCTTGGGATGCCCCAAAAACCTGGTCGATTCCGAACGCATCCTGACCCAGCTGCGTACCGAAGGGTACGACGTGGTGCCCAGCTATGACGATGCGGAGCTGGTGGTGGTCAACACCTGCGGCTTCATCGACAGCGCGGTGCAAGAGTCCCTGGAAGCCATCGGTGAGGCCCTGGCCGAGAACGGCAAGGTGATCGTCACCGGCTGCCTGGGTGCCAAAGAGAACCAGATCCGCGAGATCCACCCCAAGGTGCTCGAAATAACCGGTCCCCACGCCTATGAAGAGGTGCTGGGCCACGTCCACAAATACGTGGAAAAACCCACCCACAACCCCTTCACCAGCCTGGTGCCGGCCCACGGTGTCAAGCTGACCCCGCGCCACTACGCCTATCTCAAGATCTCCGAAGGCTGCAACCACCGCTGCACCTTCTGCATCATTCCCTCCATGCGCGGGGATCTGGTGAGCCGTCCCATCGGCGAAGTGCTGGCCGAAGCCAAGCGCCTGAAAGAGGCTGGCGTGAAGGAGATCCTGGTGATCTCCCAGGACACCTCCGCCTACGGCGTGGACGTCAAGCACCGCACCGGTTTCTACGACGGCATGCCGGTCAAGACCAGCATGGTGGCCCTGTGCGAAGAGCTAGCCAAGCTCGGTATGTGGGTGCGCCTGCACTACGTCTACCCGTACCCGCACGTGGATGACGTCATCCCCCTGATGCGCGACGGCAAAATCCTCCCCTACCTCGACATCCCGCTGCAGCACGCCAGCCCGCGCATCCTCAAATTGATGAAGCGCCCCGGCTCCGTCGAGCGCACCCTGGAGCGGATCCAGAAGTGGCGCGAGATCTGCCCCGAGATCACCCTGCGCTCCACCTTCATCGTCGGCTTCCCCGGCGAGACCGAAGAAGAGTTCCAGATGCTGCTGGACTTCATCGACAAGGCGGAACTGGACAGGGTTGGCTGCTTCAAATACAGCCCGGTCGAGGGGGCCAAGGCCAACGAACTGCCGGATCCGGTGCCGGCCGAGGTGCAGGAAGAACGCTTCCAGCGCTTCATGGAACTGCAACAGCAGGTCTCCATCCGCAAGCTGGCCCGTAAAGTGGGCAAAGAGATGCTGGTGCTGATCGACGAGGTGGACGAAGAAGGTGCCACCGGCCGCTCCGCCGCCGATGCCCCCGAGATCGACGGACTGGTCTACCTGAACGGTGAAACCGGCCTCAAGCCCGGCGACATGGTCAAGGTCCGCATCGACGAAGCGGACGAGTACGACCTCTGGGCCAGCCTGGTGGAATAATCACGCTACTCCCCCTCAAAGCCAGTCGGTCTCACCGACTGGCTTTTTTAATGTCCGCCGCCCGTCAGGCTCTTGCATGCCCCCCTGTCATCCCCTGTCCCGCCCCTCATCACCGATCTCCCTCCCCTTGCTCTTTTCGCACGCGCCCGTGAACCAGCGCACACTTCTCTCCTGCCACATGAGCCGCTTGTTTCCTGCGCAAAAATAAGGTTCTTCGCGGGATCTTGGGGAAGTGGAAGTTGACAGACAGGGTGCTGGTAAACTGGCTGTCTCCAAACACACC
>NZ_JAPDBZ010000237.1:0-2519 GCF_027705505.1 Aeromonas sp. QDB56 | reverse complement strand
TACCTGAAGCAACACCGCTTATATACCCGCACACTTGGAATTATTTGAGTCTCTAAAAATGAGGGGATCTCTGAGGTATGGAACGACAGTCGTTCAGAAGGCCTTCGATGAACTAACCAATGGCTTCAAACGGGCCAAGATGCCTCATCTGTATGTTGAAGCGATAGTTTCGACTTCTAACGAGCCTTCAAAGAGGCTCGCGCGAAACCTATTCTCGAGCGCACCAGAAGAATGCACAGATGGCGCATCGGGACAGCCCGCACTGCAGTACGTCAGGCAGTTATTTTGAGCATGCCACCTAATTCAGGCGTTAGGCTGCCGCACATGAGGAGTCTGTGATGCATTGGATAAAAATAATGCGATTATTTTGGTTGTGCTCATCAATTGCGGCTATTACCATCGCACAGTATTCATTTACAGGCATACAGACATCTGAGGTTTCTGGCAACCTAACTTTTTATATGCTTATAACCTCAGCGCCTTCCAGCATCCTGGCTTGTATTCTAATGTTTCCAGCAATCAACATACTTCAAGATTTCAACTTATTCCCATACAACAGTCGAGTGGCCTTATCCGCCATATGGGCAGTTTATTTTTTACTTGGGTTACTTCAGTGGTTCATCATTCCTTTGTTCTGGCAACGCAAGAAGCCTAACAAATAAATAAACTTTGCTTCAGCCCTTCGGGCTTCCGCCGGACCCGCTTCGCGGTCCGGTTATTTAAAATGTTATACGATACAAATGGTACGCATGAATGCTTATTGAACGAAGTATTGCAGATGATTTATTATATAAATATCAAGCGGTGATGATGTACTTGAATGGTGGATTGCTTCCAAATGGCGCTTTGGAGTTTGCAGCCATTCGACCTGAAATTTATAACTGCCTTGATGAAATTAATGATGCAATGTCAGGTGTTGTTGGTGGCGATTTTGTGAACAACCTGAGACGTGCAGTTTATGGAAAATTCATATATCTTAAAAATTATAAAGATGGTTATGCTTTTATGCATATAGAGACAGGTGCTTTCTATATGGCATTTGCATTAACAACGCGCATCGAAGAACTATCCAAAGAGTTTGCCGTGGTTAATACCGCACTAATCCCATTTAACGGAATTCTTGTGTGTGATGGCCTACTGGCAACATACGATGTCACATTAGGTAAAAACTACATCAAAGAAATCCGTGATGCTTATTGGAAAGCAAAGCGGAGCGGCTCGCTAATTAGATTTGTATAACAAATAGTTCAAGTCGTTCGCTTCGCTCACTGGGACGCGCATAAAGCCGCGCGCCCCATAACTAAAATGTTATGCACTCAAATAAACTGAATTAACCATGGAGGTTTAAATATGATTCAATATGATCAAGATGCGATCATCGAGTTTGACGACGGAGTTTTAGCTTGGGTAGATAATGATTCCGGATTGATGTGGGAAGTTAAGAGTGAAGAGAATATCGACTTTATGTATGTATGGCACAAAAACAAAGTCGATGATATAGCAGAATCATGCAAGCCTAAACTTGAGCCAGAGATACGTGATTGTACTAGTTATGTCGAAAGGATGAATAGAGAGCTTTATGCAGGGTTTAGCGATTGGAGGCTACCAACGAAAGAAGAGTTACAATCATTGATAAATAATAACGGTGAAGGAAGGTACATTAAAGATCCGTTACGTTATAACACTTGCCCAGCTTACTGGAGCGACTCCCCAACTATGGTTGTGAATGTTTATAAGGCTTCAGTAGCTGAGTGGAAAGATACAGCACACATACCAGGAGTACATATTGTTGACTTCGTTAAACCTGATACTCTGGGCTATGAGCCCGGAAACACTCTTTGGATACGTTGTGTAAGAACACTAGATTGAGTTTGTTGGTTAGTAATTCGTTAAATCTCCCTGGAGAAAGCTAAAATGTATTTGCAAAATACTATTCAGTATCAAAAATGGCGGTGAACTGTCACCTCTTGAATGCGAAGAAATTAACAAAGAGTTGGCTCTCGTTAAGGTAGAGGATTTACCTTCTGAGCAGTACGAAAACGTAAAGTCATATATCATTCAAGCACTAAACTATAACTCTGTAGACACTGACTTAGTCCAAAGCCTCGAAAGCCTACTTAGTGATTTGGAAGAGCTGCATAATCGGGTAGCCGGGGGTTTCTAGCCCCCAGCCCCCACAACACCCTGCGTGCGGGTCCGCACAGGGCGTTTCACTTAGAATGGTGAAGCCGTATCCAACCATCGCGCAGCGCAAACAATCCTTGGGATTTCAGATAGGCGTTCGATAACGCCTGCTGGATCCCCGGGGTTTTCGAGCTACGCCATGGGCCTTTACTGGTGATGCCACATGCCACCGCCGTCCGAACGTGGACGCCCCGGCTCATCAGGTTCCGTACCTTGGTGCGCGGCTTTCGCCACTGCCGCCAGTAGGCCATCCGTATCTGCATATTCCGGCCGATCATGAACACCGATTCCGGTTCAACGTGAACACCATTTCCGGACCAATGTGAACGCTCATT
>NZ_JAPDBZ010000236.1:0-2532 GCF_027705505.1 Aeromonas sp. QDB56 | reverse complement strand
CCAAACCACAGAAGTATGCGACGAGAAAACCTAGTAAAAACAATGCCAGTCAGGCTTAACTGACTGGCATTAGGGCCTGATGGCCCCTTTTTCATGTTGCTTGTGCTGCACCGATAACCAGGGTAGATGAAAACACAGGTCTGGGCGTGAAATCGCCCTGTTTCATTCGGCAGGCGGTTGACGCAAGTCGGCGTCATGCCAGCCCAGCGGCAGGGTCAGCAGCTGATCGATCAGCTCCCGGCGGTCGGATTTCTCCAGATAGGCGAGGTAGAGCGGGCGGCTCAGGGATTGGCCCCCTTCCACCAGATGAAGCTGCCCCTGCTCCAGGAAGGGGCTCACCATGCGCCTTGGCAGGTAGGCGGCGCCGCCGTTGGCCAGCACAAATTGCAGGGCCATGCTGGCGGAGCTTGAATGCAGCACGGGGGTCTTCTGCAGGCTCTGCAACCGGCTCGATGGCGGTTCGAAGCTGGTGCCCCAGTCGAGATGAATGTGGGGCATCTGCATCAGGCTGTCGGCGTTTGCGGCCGGTTCCCGGCTCACCAGTTCGAACACCAGCTCGCCGATGGGGTGCAGGGCAATCTCGTCGATCTTGGTCGGCTCGGAGAGCAGGGCCAGATCGAGGGAGCGCTCCAGCAACTGGCGACAGAGGTGCTCGCGGGAGGCGGTTTCGAGGCGCACCGCGAGGCCGGGGGCCAGGGCATAGACATGGTTCAGCCAGTCGTTGAAGTCGAGCTCCCAGAAGACGGCGGGGGCGCCGATGGCAAGCTGCTGGCTGAAACCGGGGGAGAGGGCCACGTCCTGCTTGGCGCGCCCCAAAGTATGCAGAATGGCGTCTGCGTAGGGCAGCAGACGCTCACCGGAGGCAGTCAGGCGGATGTTGTTGCGATGACGGGCAAACAGGCTGACCCCGAGTTGCTGCTCGAGCTGGCGGATCCGGAAGCTCACCGCCGACTGGGTCAGGTAGAGATTTTCAGCCGCCCGGCCAAAGTGCCGGGTCTTGCTGACCTCGATGAAGGTCCGAAGCAGCTCGGTATCCATTAATCGAGGGACTCGTCGCTGCCGCCACCGCCGCCTTCAAAGCTGCCACCCGCATCTTCATTGGCGCCGCCTGCGACGGTGCACAGACGGTGCACGCGCTTGGGACCAATCACCTTCAGGTATTTGAACCACACCTTGGCGTGGGGGTTGTTGCCGGCTGCGCCGGATTTGACCTGTTCGATAAAGGCACTTTCTACGTCATCGCGCGGGGCCAGGTTGCCCTGATAGAGCGCCAGCATCACGGTGCCATGTTTTTCCAGACTGTCCGCTTCGGCCACGGTGAATTCGCCACTGCGACGCAGGCCACGGGGAAAATGTTTGAAGTCGTTGAAACGCTTGTCTGATTCGAAGCTCATAGTGCTCTTGTTCTGGTTAGTTTGACCTTTGCGGGCAAGTATCATCAGGCCGTCGCAGAGTGCAAAATCAATTTTCTTACTATGTTAATAAATATCTTTTATCGAACAGGGTTTGTCGCATCCCGAGGGGGCATTTTGCGGTGCGCTGCACAAAAAAGCCTGAAAAATAGTGGAGTTATGTCAGATTTTGTACAGGAAAAACCGCTCAAGAACGGGCTCGGAAGCTAAAAATAAGGCGCCGTATGGCGCCTAATCATCATCATGACTGAGCTGAACCCGAGTGCGCGGCACTCACTCAATCATGGCTGGCTGTGCCAGGTTGTCGGCACGCCACAGACGATAGCGCACCTCGTACTCCTGGGGCACATAGATGACGAAGGGCAGCTTGGAGTTGTAGTTCACGAAGAAGCCCTGACCGTAGATCTGGACGAAACTCTCCTTCTTCTGGCCATCTGGGCAGGCCATCAGGGTGCTGACGGGGCCGGTGACCTGGCCCAGGGTCAGGTAGTTGTAACCCCAGCCCTTGACGCTGTGCTGTTCCAGATTGCCCGCGAAGCGGGGCAGGTTGCAGTCGACCAGCATCTTCTTGCCGACTTGCAGCTCGACCATCATGTCGGCTTCGTTCTCGACTTCTGGCAGACGGATCACGACACGTTCCTGGTTCACTTCGGCGGCGGGGAACATGCTGATATCAAATTTTTTCGGTTCGGCGGCGAAGGCATGGCCACCCAATAACAAGGCGCCCAGCAGGCTAAAACGCAACACGGTTTTCATCTGTACCTCTTGGGATTGGTTCAACGCCGCTAGACTAACCGCTCTGCCGGTTTCATGCCAGCGCTGCGGCGTGCAAAACCGCCCTGAACAGGCATCACATGACGCAATTTGATGCTTTTTTGACGGCCAGGGTCACCCTGCCGCTTCTTGCCTCGTGTCAAACAGGGGGCCGGGTGACCCCATGGCCAGGCTGTCACCTCACCAGCAGAACCTGTTTCGCCCAAGAGCGGGGGGCGCGCTGGGCGACGGAGCCGCTGGTGATGTCCAGGTAAGCGACGCCCTGAAGGGCCCAGGGCGGGATCGCACTTTGTTAATGAAATTTGAACAGGCAGATCGTCTGTGATCTAATCGCGTCTCCATGCAG
>NZ_JAPDBZ010000235.1:0-2595 GCF_027705505.1 Aeromonas sp. QDB56 | reverse complement strand
AGAAGCGTACCCTAACTGGTAGTTGACCGCCTCTCTCCTATGCACCATGGGCATTGCACTTATTATCTGAATTCACGCTTCGGTAGCCAGAACCGGTTTTACCGATGTGTTACCCGCCGGATTTGTCGCCACATACGGTGCGGCGAACGGCTCCTTAATTTGGTTCCCTTCACCATCGGTCGGCAAGCGCCCTAACAAGGTTTCAGCCAGTGAAGGCACTATCACTTGATTAGGCTTGTGCTCCGGGATCCCGTTTTCATCGTCATCCGCACCGATAAACAGGGTCTGCTTGATGATGGAGTCTTCCTCATTGGCGCGATCAATGATTTCCTGAAAGCGGTCGTGGGCAATGATCGTCAAACGATCAACCGCTTCTACACCGGTGCGTTTGCCATAGGGCAGACGCAAGCCGCGGCCAATGGTCTGTTCGGTCAAAATCTCAGACGCAGATGCCCGCAAAGGCACTATGGTGTAGAGGTTGGTGACATCCCAGCCCTCTTTGAGCTTGTTAACGTGAATGACAATCTCGGTGTTCTTGTCGTGTTCTACCGCTAACAGCCGCTGCGTATTTTCGTCCGACTCCTGCCCAGTCTGGTTGGAGTGAACGGTAATGACCTTGCCCTTATAGGCACCATTGAAGAATTCGTTATCTTCGATCCTGGCCTTGATGGTTTCGGCGTGGGTTGTGTCCTGTGCCACCACCAGCATGAAAGGCTTAACCAGTTGCCGACCTGTGTTGTTGGCATAGCTGGCCAGTTCGGTCTTCACGTATTCATGATGGTGGATACCATCTTCCAGCTTGATGGTTTCAAGCTGCTGCTCACTGTAGCTACTGGCTTTGAAGTCTTTACGGGTGGCAACTGCCGGGGTCTTGATATAGCCGTCATTCAGCGCACGGGCCAACGGGTAGTGATAGACGATGTTCTTGAAATCGCGTGGCTTGGCCCCGGTAGTCTTCGGCGTGGCGGTCAGCTCGATGCCCAGTACGGGTTTAAGATCATTGATGGCTGTTGCGCCAGAATCTGCATAGTAGCGGTGTGCCTCATCCATCAGCACCACCAGATCGGGCAAGTCCGCCAGATAGTTGAAGTAGGAGTCGCCGATATACTCCTGGATGCGACGGATCTTCGCCTGCTTGGATTTGGCCGCCCCTTGCTTGTTCTCCAGCGCATTGATCTTGGAGACATTGAAAATGTTGATATGCGGCGCCGTCTCCGCCGCGAACATATCGCCCGTCATGCCAAGGGTGACCGTTTGATCCAGACGCACACCACGCCCTTCCTGATAGTCATCACCAGTGATCAATACCGGTGGTGTCTGGGCCAGTTCCGGGATGCCTTGAAACACATATTTGGGCGAGCCCGGCAGGAAATCCTGTTTCAGCTTTTCATAGATGGTCAGGTTTGGCGCCAACACAAAAAAATGGCTGCTACGACCGGTCAGATAGAGCCATGCGATCATGGCCCCCATCAGACGGGTTTTCCCAACCCCGGTTGCCAGGGCAAAACAGAGTGAGGGGAAGTCACGCTCAAAGCTCTTGAAGGGCAGCATCTCGGTTTTGAGGAACTCAATCCAGCGCTGCAGATCCGGCTCTTTATCCAGATTTAACTGCTCCAGCAGACGGCAAAGGATCGCGAGCGATTCACTCTGCGGCTTGCGCAGAGAAAGACGCGCGCCGATCTGGTTGGCAATAGTGGTCCCGTTGCTCATGGCTGTTCCTTATTCTTCGCTGTCGTCATCCGCCCACTCATCGTCCTGCTCTTCCGGCAGCACATTCAGAGTGAAGCTGTAATCGTCATGATCCCACTCGCACTTGTTCAGAATTACCTTGGGGATCTTTTTCAGCGTCAAATTCGGAAACTCGGCACCCTCGGCCATAAACGCCTTGCAGCAAATCAACAGGCTGCGCTCAGCACCCACCTCTTCGCTGATGCGCTTAAGCTGGTCATAGGCCAGCGAGCCTGTGGTCACGTAGATATGGTCAGTTTCGGTGCTGTAGCCATGGTTCCAGAACTGGGTCTGGCTGGGGGCGTAGGTAAAACCCATATGCTTGCACATGGCCTCGGCCAGCATCTCGGCGTTATATTCCTTATTGATGACCCAGTTACCCCAGTCATCTTTTTTCAACAAGGATGGAGCCAGTCGCAGATAACGGAAACCACCACCACCTTGCCAATTATATTTTTCAGTAACGCCTGTCATATCCTTCCCATCAATTACTGATTGAATTCTTGGCACTACATGGGTTACTGCTTGCTCTGCAAGTTCAATTGTTATCCACTGTCGCCCCATTTTATGAGCAACCGCAGCTGTGGTCCCTGAGCCAGCAAAAGAGTCGAGAACAAGATCTCCTGGATTACTAAAATGTTTTAGTATGAGTTCAACCAGAGCCTCTGGTTTTTTCCCGCTTCTAAAGTCAACCCCTCCTTCATGACGACAGTTACCAAAATTTGCTGCAAAATCGTAATAATTTTCTATTGGAGTTGTTGAAAAGTCGTTATCCGAGTTCAGCTTATCTATGGCCTTGTTGCACAATTCCAAAGCAGGACAGCAGTCTCTCAGGCGCCGATTTCGCTCAGTTGACCTGTTGTCGTA
>NZ_JAPDBZ010000234.1:0-2658 GCF_027705505.1 Aeromonas sp. QDB56 | reverse complement strand
CTGTGCTCGGTGATTGATCCGGGAGATCAGATCACCACTTGGCTAGATAGTTCCCCGATTTGTGCAACAAGGCCGGCCGAAGGCACCATGAGTCAGGTGCAGGCTGATCCGAAAGTGATCGAGGTATATCTGGGGGAATCAGCATGCTGAAGTTATCCGGTATTAATCAATTTTACGGCCAATCGCACACGCTGTGGGATCTGGACATCGAGATCGCACAGGGTGAATGTCTCTGTTTGATGGGTCGTAACGGCGTGGGTAAAACCACGCTGTTGAATGTGTTGATGGGGCAATTGCCAGTTAAAAGCGGTCAGATTGAATTTGATGGTCAAGACATCAGCAAGTTTTCGGTCGAGCGGCGTGCGGAAATTGGCATCGGTTACGTACCGCAAGGTCGTCAGATTTTCCCACTGCTGACGGTCGAAGAAAATCTCAAGATCGGACTGCCTGCGCGTCGCGATAACAAGCGCCAGATCCCCGATCAGGTGTATGAACTGTTCCCTGTGTTGAAAGAGATGAAACAGCGTCGTGGTGGCGATTTATCCGGCGGTCAGCAGCAACAGCTCGCGATTGGTCGTGCGCTGGTGCTTGATCCGAAACTGCTGATTTTAGATGAACCCACCGAAGGTATTCAGCCGAACATCGTCAGTGAAATTGGCGACATCATCCGCAAACTCAACCGTGATATCGGCCTGACTGTGTTACTGGTCGAACAGAAACTGCCGTTTGCCCGCAAAGTCGGCGATCGCTTCTGCCTGCTCGATCGCGGTCGTCGTGTTGCTGACGGCCTGATGGCTGATCTCAACGAAGGGCTGATCAAGGAATATCTGACGGTATGACGATGCAACCGGCAGCGATAGCAACCATGCAAACCGGCTGGCAAGCGCATTTGTCGCTGGGGTTTTCTCGTCGCGGCAATCAGACCGTGCTGGCCGAACGACGCCAGTACGGCCCGCTGACCGTGCAACGACCATTCTACCCCGAAGGCATGCCTTGTCATCTCTACCTGCTGCATCCACCGGGTGGCGTGGTAGGTGGCGATGAGCTCGATGTGCAAATTAAGGTGGAACAGGAGGCGCATGCGCTGCTGACTACCCCTGGTGCCACCAAGTTTTATCGTAGCGCGGGGCCACAATCGAAGGTCACACAAACCTTCCAACTGGCGGAAGGTGCCGCTTTGGAGTGGCTACCGCAAGATAACATTCTGTTTCCCGGTGCCAATTTGCAACTGCAGAGCACCTTCCATCTGGAAAGTGATTCGCGATTGATCGCTTGGGAGTGCATCTCGCTTGGTCGGCCCGTCAATGAAGAGCGATTTTTGGAAGGGCAGTTACGCAGCCGTTGGCGCGTCTATCGTAACCAGCGGTTATGCCTGAATGAATCGTTGCGGGTGCTTGATGCCGCTGATCTCGAGCGCCGGGCAGGTTTAGCAGGCTATCCGCTGGTCGCGACCCTCATCGCATCGCCTTGTTCTGAAACAGAACGGGAACTGGTACGTGAATTACTGCAAGGCTACGCAGCACCGGCTGGCGTGACCTTACTCAATGACTTACTGATTGTGCGCTTGCTCGGCGCACACAACGAGCCGTTACAACAATTAATGCAGACGATTTGGCAAGCATTGCGCCCGACGGTGATTGGGTGCCCCGCATGTCGTCCGCGGATCTGGAATACCTGATTACGGTTTACAAGGAGAACAAGATGGATCTGACCCCTCGCGAAAAGGACAAGTTACTGCTGTTTACCGCCGCACTGGTGGCCGAGCGACGTAAAGCGCGTGGTTTAAAACTCAATCATCCGGAAGCGATTGCGCTGATCAGTGCTGCGATTTTGGAAGGGGCCCGTGATGGCCAGACGGTCGCCGAGTTGATGAATTACGGTCGCACCATTTTGACTCGCGATGAGGTGATGGATGGCATACCCGAAATGATCCCCGATGTGCAGGTCGAGGCGACATTCCCTGACGGCACCAAGCTGGTCACCGTTCATCAACCCATCATTTAAGGAGCGCCTATGATCCCCGGAGAAATTCAGGTTGCCGATGGTGAACTGCTACTCAACGAAGGCCGTGCGACGTTACAAGTGGCTGTTGCCAACACAGGCGATCGCCCGATCCAGATCGGCTCACATTACCACTTCTTTGAAACCAACCCTGCCTTGCAGTTTGACCGTGCTGCCACGCGCGGTTTTCGCCTTGATATTCCTGCTGGCACTGCGGTGCGTTTCGAACCGGGCCAGACCCGCACGGTCATGTTGGTGGCATACGCGGGGCGCCGCCATGTGTATGGTTTCCGTGGCGATGTGATGGGCCCGTTAGATGAAATTGCGCAAAGTGATCAGGGTGCACAGAACGAACAGGGAGTTCAGGCATGAGTATTATTTCCAGACAAGCCTATGCCGATATGTTCGGCCCAACCACGGGCGATCGGGTGCGGTTGGCTGACACCGAGTTATGGCTGGAGGTGGAAAAAGATTTCACCATTTATGGCGACGAAGTGAAATTCGGTGGTGGAAAAGTCATTCGCGATGGTCAGGGGCAGGGGCAAGCACTGAGCCGTGATTGCCTTGATTTGGTGATCACGGCGTTGTTGCCCAAATCGACTATTGAAACGCCCTTTCCTCCGGCCTTGAGCGATGGCTACACTCGGGGCCTTCTGA
>NZ_JAPDBZ010000233.1:0-2699 GCF_027705505.1 Aeromonas sp. QDB56 | reverse complement strand
ACAGCCTTGCTCCCCCAACTCAAGTCGCATTTATGAATAATTAGTCAAAAATGTGCTTATCTGAACAGCATTGCACCGAGAGGTGGGCTTTTAAATGCTTAATTTGTATATACAATTATGCGAGACGCGTCTTGGAGCTCAGCTTGTAGCGGGAACCCGGCGACAACAATCTGGCATAGGAGACCAGACAGCCGTCTGACCAGGTGCGCCGGTGCAGCAGCAGGCAGGGGGTGTCGACCCTCACTTGCAGCAGTCCGGCTTCACCAGCACTCGGCAACACGGCTTCTACCACGTGCTCCATCTCGGAGAGGGGGCAGATCTCCATCAGATAGCTGTTTGGCGTCTGCTGGGTGAAATCCTGCTCGCCATAGCCGGGCAGTCGCTCGGCATCGACGAAGCGCTCCTCCAGTTGCAGCGGCTCCCCATCGGCCTGATGGACGATGAGGCTGTGAAAGGTGGGCGCCCCGACCCGCAGGCCCAGACGCACCGCCACTTTCTCGTCGGCGGCCTGACGTTGCAGCCGGATCACCCGCGCGCTGTACTCGCTGCCCCGCTCGGCGATCTCGTCTGCAATATTGCGAATCGCCAGGAGCGGCGACTCGGTACGCCTGTCGGCCACGAAACTGCCGGATCCGGCGGTGCGCACCAGCCAGCCTTCGGCCACCAGCTCACGCAGCGCCTTGTTCACCGTCATGCGGCTCACGGCAAACTGCTCGCACAGGGCGGCCTCGGTCGGGATCCGGTCGCCCGCCTGATAGTGGCGTTCGCGGATCCCGTCCAGGATGTGCTGCTTTATCTGAAGGTAGAGCGCAGGAGCCACCGGATGGTCCTCAGCGGCGACGATGGGGCGGACGCATGTCCGGCCAGGCGCGATAGACGTCCGGGATCTGGTCAGGGCCGCTGATGCAGAGATCGAGATCGTGCAGCAGGCCATCCTTGATGCCGTAGATCCAGCCGTGCACCGCCAGCTCCTGCCCCTTGCGCCAGGCATTCTGGATGATGGTGGTGTGACAGACGTTGGCGACCTGCTCGGCCACGTTCAGCTCGCACAGGTAGTCGAAGCGCTCGTGCTCATCCTCGATGGCTTCGAGCTGTTCGCCGTATTTGAAGTAGACGTCCTTGATGTTGCGCAGCCAGTTGTCGATGAGACCCAGCTCCTGGTTCTGCATCGCAGCCTTGACCCCACCGCAGCCATAGTGGCCGCAGACGATGATGTGCTTCACCTTGAGCACCTCCACCGCGTATTGCAGCACCGAGAGGCAGTTGAAGTCGGTGTGCACCACCAGGTTGGCGACGTTGCGGTGGACAAAGACGTCCCCCGGCAAGAGCCCCATCAGCTGGTTGGCGGGAACCCGGCTGTCGGAACAGCCGATCCAGAGGTACTCGGGTGCCTGCTGGGCGGACAGGGTAGCGAAGAAATTGGGATCCTCGGCCTTGATCCGTTCCGCCCACTCGCGGTTGTTGGTAAACAAGTCGTTCAACAGTTTCACTTCTGCTCTCCCTACTGTGGCAGTGGCGGCAACATACCATACACAAGGGTAACCAAGGCAAGGCCGACCAGATCCCCGCAAAACAAAAACAGGGCCATCAGGCCCTGCTTCTTACCGGAGGAGGCCGTCAGGCATCCATGGCATCTTTCAGCTTCTTGAGCGCGTTTTTCTCAAGCTGGCGCACCCGCTCGGCCGAGACGCCGTAAGTATCGGCCAGCTCCTGCAGGGTGGTCTTGCTCTCGTCATCGAGCCAGCGGGCACGGATGATGTGCTGGCTGCGCTCGTCCAGGGTCGCCATGGCCGCACTCAGGCGACGGGTGGCATGGCTGTCCCAGTTGTCGTTCTCGATGTTCGCCGCGAGATCGGAAGATTTGTCTTCCAGATAGTGCACCGGCGCGAAGCCACCCTCGTCTTCATCGTCACCGACCAGGTCGAAGGCCTGATCGTAATTGCTCATGCGCGCTTCCATCTCGGTGACGTCGGCAGCGGATACCCCGAGGTCGGCAGCCACGGCCTGCACCTCTTCGTGGTTCAGCCAGCCCAGACGCTTCTTGGACTTGCGCAGGTTGAAGAACAGCTTGCGCTGGGCCTTGGTGGTCGCCACCTTGACCATGCGCCAGTTGCGCAACACATATTCGTGGATTTCGGCCTTGATCCAGTGCACGGCGAAGGAGACCAGACGCACGCCCACGCTCGGGTCGAAGCGTTTGACGGCTTTCATCAGGCCGATGTTGCCTTCCTGCACCAGATCGGCCTGAGGCAGGCCATAGCCGGAGTAGCTCTTGGCCACGTGAACGACAAAACGCAGGTGCGACATAACGAGCTGGCGTGCAGCTTCGAGATCGCCATCCTGCTGCAGACGCATCGCCAGTTCGCGCTCTTCCTCTGCGCTCAGCACAGGGATCGAGTTGACGGCCTGGATATAGCCTTCCAGACTACCTTGCGGAATCAGAGCCATAGTGCGTTGCAATGAAGTTCCCATGTTCTACCTCTTACTTTTCAATCGAATCAGTCTAACACCCTGAGAAGACGTGTCTACCGACCAGGTATCATTCTGCGTGCTGCATCATACATCACCCCAGCATGAACCCGGCCTATCTTAGGCTGACGGCATGAATCATAAATGAACAGTCAAAAAAAAGGTTCTTCGCGGGATCTTGGGGAAGTGGAAGTTGACAGACAGGGTGCTGGTAAACTGGCTGTCTCCAA
>NZ_JAPDBZ010000232.1:0-2707 GCF_027705505.1 Aeromonas sp. QDB56 | reverse complement strand
CATGATGAACCCTGTTCCATGGCTCCAGATGACAAACATGATCTCATATCAGGGACTTGTTCGCACCTTCCCTAGCGGGTGCTCATTTTCTTTTCGGAAGGATCTTGTGATTTTGCAGCATGTGCTGCATTGGGCCCATAGTGTCGTCTATTGATTTCGAATCCACGAGTTAACCCTTTCCAAATAGCTTATCCGCTGTCAGTCACGATGAACTGATGAATCAGGATGACCCTCTATAGATAGCAGCTGATATGTCCCCATATTGTTTTGCGATCTTCCTCTCTGCTCGCGGTTGTGCACCTTAAATCAACTCAGCAAAGCGGTGTGCGTGGCTGGCAGCTTGGTTTGGTGGTAAAATCTTGACGTGTTGGGAGCCCCCAACTACACACGACTATACACGCAAAGAAAAGTGCGTTAAGTTATTGTTTATTAGACTCTATTAGGTAGAGTCGTCCTGATTTGCAATCAGATAAAAGAGTCCAACATGTTCAGACCAGAATTGCTCTCCCCTGCCGGGACCCTCAAGAACATGCGCTACGCCTATGCCTATGGCGCAGACGCCGTCTATGCGGGCCAGCCGCGCTACAGCCTGCGGGTGCGCAACAACGAATTCGATCACGAGAATCTGCAGCTCGGCATCAACGAGGCCCATGCCCTCGGCAAGCAGTTCTATGTGGTGGCCAACATCCAGCCCCACAACTCCAAGCTCAAGACCTTCATCCGTGACATGCGCCCCGTGGTGGATATGAAGCCGGATGCACTCATCATGTCCGACCCCGGCCTCATCATGATGATGCGCGAAGCCTTCCCCGACATGCCTATCCACCTCTCGGTGCAGGCCAACGCGGTCAACTGGGCCACGGTGAAGTTCTGGCATCAGATGGGCCTGACCCGTGCCATCCTCTCCCGCGAGCTGTCTCTCGACGAGATCGAGGAGATCCGCATGCAGGTGCCGGAGATGGAACTGGAAGTCTTCGTCCACGGGGCGCTGTGCATGGCCTACTCCGGCCGCTGCCTGCTCTCCGGCTACATCAACAAGCGTGACCCCAATCAGGGCACCTGCACCAACTCCTGCCGCTGGGAGTACAAGGTGCACGAGGGCAAGGAAGATGACGTGGGCCAGATCGTCCACCGCCAGGAGCCCATCGCCGTGCAAAAGGTGGATCCGACCCTGGGCGCAGGCAAGCCGACCGATGCCCTGGTGCTGCTGGAAGAGTCCAACCGCCCGGGCGAGTTCATGACCGCGTTTGAAGACGAGCACGGCACCTACATCATGAACTCCAAGGATCTGCGCGCCGTCGAGCACGTCGAGCGCCTGACCAAAATGGGCGTTCATTCGCTGAAAATCGAAGGCCGTACCAAGTCCTTCTACTACTGCGCCCGTACCGCCCAGGTCTATCGCAAGGCCATCGACGATGCGGTGGCTGGCCGTCCATTCGATCCGACCCTGATGGGCACCCTCGAGAACCTGGCCCACCGCGGCTACACCGAGGGCTTCCTGCGCCGTCACAACCACAGCGAATACCAGAACTACGACTACGGTTACTCCGTCTCCGACACCCAGCAGTTCGTCGGCGAGATCACAGGTCGCAACGGTGACATGGTCGAGGTCGAGGTGAAGAACAAGTTCCTGCTGGGCAACAGCCTGGAGCTGATGACCCCCCAGGGCAACCTCAGCTTCAACCTGGAGCAGATGCAAAACCGCAAGGGCGAGCTCATCGACACCGCGCCGGGCAACGGCCATGTGGTCTACGTGCCGGTTCCCAAGGAGATCGACGTGAATTACGGCATCCTGCTGCGCAACCTCGGCGAGCGCGAGGATACCCGTCAACCTCACTCGGCGGCCTGAGATGGCACTGCTCATCACCGACAAGTGCATCAACTGTGACATGTGCGATCCGGAGTGTCCGAACCAGGCCATCACCCTGGGGAGCAAGATCTACGAGATAGACCCGGATCGCTGCACCGAATGCGTCGGCCACTATGAGAAGCCGACCTGCATCAGCGTCTGCCCCATCGATTGCATCATCTGGGATCCCGCCCATGTGGAGACCGAAGATCAGCTGATGGAGAAATTCGTGCGGATGCACAGGCAGTAACGCCTGCATCAGCGTCTGTGCCCCATGTGCGGCATCCTCCGGGATCCCGTCCATAGGGTGGAAACCGAAGATCAGTTGATGGAAAAGTTCGTGCGGATGCACAGGCAGTAAGCCTGTATCAGCGTCTGCGCCCCATGGACGGCATCCTCCGGGATCCCGTCCATCGGGTGGAAACCGAAGATCAGTTGATAGAGAAGTTCGTGCGGATGCACAGGCAGTAAGCCTGTATCAGCGTCTGCGCCCCATGGACGGCATCCTCCGGGATCCCGTCCATCGGGTGGAAACCGAAGATCAGCTGATGGAGAAGTTTGTGCGGATGCTCAGGCAGTAAACCTGCATCAGCGTCTGCTCTAGAGGGACTGCATCCTCCGGGATCCCGTCCATAGGGTGGAAACCGAAGATCAGTTGATGGAGAAATTCGTGCGGATGCACAGGCAGTCCGCGTCTGACACGCGCGGAGTGCATTATCCAAAAATAGAAAAAGCCGGGCATGCCCGGCTTTTTCTATTGCGCTGCCCTTCCCTCAGGGTTTGATACCAATCGGATTAAACATTAGGTCAGCTTTATCCAATCTCGGCTACAAAGTGACATCACCCGCTCCACATCGG
>NZ_JAPDBZ010000231.1:0-2892 GCF_027705505.1 Aeromonas sp. QDB56 | reverse complement strand
AGAGAAAATCCAAGCAAAACAACACGTTAGACGGTATTATTAATTCGCTTGCCGCTTAAGGTTCTGTACATGAGGGATGACTGCGGTGCCATTACAACGCTGGCTTGCGGCCAATCCAAACCAGTTGGCTGCATGATTCCCAGCTCATAGCAGGCAGAAGCAAGCACCAACGTCTGCTCATCCTCACTCTGCTCCACCACACCTTGCATACGTATAACCAGTTCGGCCAATTCGCAGTCCTGAGGCAAGCGACAGGTATTTGCGTCATGTAGCGTCAGTGCCATATCAGAAATCTTGTCATACCAGGCTAAACGCTCACGCCAACTAGCCGGGATCCCTTCTTCGCCATAATAGGCACCGGCCAGTTGGCCATAGATAGCAGCCACAGTGTCGGCATCATCCCCTAGATTGGCAGCCAGCAAAGCACCTTCGGCAAATGTAGTGCTATGCCAGAAACTCCATAGTGCCGCCTCCAGGCTGTGCACAACATAACCACTACTGGAAATCTCGTGACGAGTCTTGTGGCGATAAGTTCCACACGCGATCGCGTCTATCTCCTCCGGCAATACTCCCAACGCACTCAACTCAGACTCTGTCAGTTTCAGAACCGCATCTTTGCCAGCATCTTGGGAGGGATCGATGAGCAACGCCTTATCAATAAACAGTGCCATCAACTGACACGCCGCAACGGCCCGAGCCTCACCATGGGTAGTACGAGAACTCAGTGCAACCATATTCAAGAGATATTGCAGAGCATTCTCTCTTTTTTGCACCCTATGCTGACTGTAAAAGAGCACAATGGGCGCTAATCGCATCAAGCTGCCGTTTCCTGCACTCATGGCATCTTCACTGCCAGGATAAGGGTCGCCACTATGACCATACTGGCGTAGTGCCCTTCTGACGGTACTACCAATGTCAAAGCAATAACCTGTCACTGAGTTTTCACCCTGCCGATACCAACGTTGATAGCGAGCTAACTGATCGAGTGGATCATGTCGATGACATGCCAACAGGCTGTCAGCCAAACACAAGGCCATGCTGGTATCATCGGTCCATTGACCAGCTTCGAGCTTAAATGGCCCCCCCCCGATCATATCTGTCAATGCCGTGTAACTATCACGGGGAGCAAACTCTAGGGTTGTACCCAATGCATCGCCAATAGCGAGGCCAAGCAGACATCCCTTGGCGGCACTCTGTCTGTTTTTCATACGTGTAATGTCCATGGAAGAGATATATGCACCAACGCTCCGGCAAGACTGAAGACTGTTGCGAGCGAATGATGCAGAAAAGCCCTATAAAAGAAGGAGTAGCATCCCCTTGCAACCTGCTGATTAACAGCCGAGCGCATCCTCACGCAGGGTGCCCTGTTTGCCATCGTCACACCGGTAGCGGGTATGGCCCAATGCATCTTGCCGATAGGTGCAGTTGGCCGCTTGCGCAGGATGAGCAAACAACCAGCCCGCCAGCACACCGAACAGGGCTAACCCACGCCACCTCGCTCGTGGTGACTGTCGGCCAAGGTGAACCTGATCTCGATGCTGTCGTCTGCGGTCCATCGCCGGTTTCCTCTGATGTGTACCTAGTTAAGGGTACTGTGTTCGCCGCCCTGCTCCGATACTGAGGTTTTGCACATGTACCATTTTCAGGCAGATGTTCGCGGCTCTGCTGCGAGCATGTTGCAGCCCGTTGCCGCAAAACCGGGTTGCAGGGGCTAGCCACCCACGCCCCTTCCCACTGGCGGTGGGTTACTCCGTTTGCGCAGTCGGTTTTCTACGTTTAATGCGCCACTCATGCTGACAGAGGGTGCAACACCGCTCCATCGAGTAGCCGATCTCAATGTAGCAGCCCCCCAATGCCACTTCACGGCGATCGCTCATCGCGACCAATTCTTCAGACGGCATGCCATAGACGATATCAACACCACTCTTTTGCCTGCAGGCCGGGCAGATATATTTCCTTCGTCTCGTCATCTTCCATTGACCATGTTGTTACCGATTGAGGCCATGCTACGCGATCCTGGCCAACCAAAACTTGCGTTGATGCAAACATTGGGTTTTATAATGGCTGTATGGATATACAGCCTTGCAGCATGATGAACCTACTCACCCCAGACCTTTCAGCCACTGAGGTGGCCATGCCGCTGTTCTTGCAGCGGGCCTCTTGCGGCTTTCCCAGCCCCGCCAGCGACTATCTGGAAGGCAGTCTCGATCTCAATCGTCACTGCATCAGCCATCCGGCCGCCACCTTCTACCTGCGTGCCGAGGGGGAGAGCATGACCGGGGTCGGTATCTTTCCCGGTGATGTGTTGGTGGTCGATAAGAGCCTGACCGCCCGCCACGGTGACGTGGTGATTGCACTGCTCGATGGCGGCTTTACGGTGAAGATCTTGCAACTCACCCCCCGGCTCGCGTTGCTGCCCGCCAACCCAGCCTTTGCCCCGCTGGCGGTGGATGCCGAGCAAGGGTTTGAGCTGTTCGGGGTGGTGACCCATGTGATCGGTAATTTGAGGCAGCGTGATGGCCATTGCGCTGGTTGATGTTAATAACTTCTACGCCAGTTGTGAGCGGCTGTTTCGCCCCGAGCTGCGTGGGCGACCACTGGTGGTGCTCTCCAACAACGATGGCTGCGTGGTGTCTCGCTCTTACGAAGCCAAGGCGATGGGCATCAAGATGGGGGTGCCCTACTTTCAGATACGCGAGCCGTTTGAGGCGCATGGCGGGGTGGCGTTCAGCTCCAATTATGCCCTCTATGGTGATATGTCGAGCCGGGTGATGAGCACGCTGGAGACCATGGCCCCTGAGCTGGAGGTCTACTCCATCGATAAGAGTAAGTTGTATAGTGCGGACGCCTAAGCTATTGAGTTCTATCTATGGACATTGTTAAGCGTCCCAG
>NZ_JAPDBZ010000230.1:0-1500 GCF_027705505.1 Aeromonas sp. QDB56 | reverse complement strand
CACCTTAGGGGTCGACTCACCCTGCCCCGATTAACGTTGGACAGGAACCCTTGGTCTTCCGGCGAGGAGGCTTTTCACCCCCTTTATCGTTACTTACGTCAGCATTCGCACTTCTGATATCTCCAGCATACCTCTCGATACACCTTCGCAGACTTACAGAACGCTCCCCTACCACTCACGCTTAGCGTGAATCCGCGGCTTCGGTGCCTGGTTTGAGCCCCGTTACATCTTCCGCGCAGGCCGACTCGACTAGTGAGCTATTACGCTTTCTTTAAATGATGGCTGCTTCTAAGCCAACATCCTAGCTGTCTGAGCCTTCCCACATCGTTTCCCACTTAACCAGAACTTTGGGACCTTAGCCGGCGGTCTGGGTTGTTTCCCTCTTCACGACGGACGTTAGCACCCGCCGTGTGTCTCCCGGATATTACTTACTGGTATTCGGAGTTTGCATGGGGTTGGTAAGTCGGGATGACCCCCTAGCCCAAACAGTGCTCTACCCCCAGTAGTATTCGTCCGAGGCG
This sequence comes from Aeromonas sp. QDB56, assembly GCF_027705505.1. Classification (NCBI taxonomy): domain Bacteria; kingdom Pseudomonadati; phylum Pseudomonadota; class Gammaproteobacteria; order Aeromonadales; family Aeromonadaceae; genus Aeromonas; species Aeromonas sp. QDB56. Next base: position 979 of record NZ_JAPDBZ010000230.1, on the reverse strand, counting down.
CTACCTAAATAGCTTTCGGGGAGAACCAGCTATCTCCGAGTTTGATTGGCCTTTCACCCCCAGCCACAGGTCATCCCCTAACTTTGCAACGTTAGTGGGTTCGGTCCTCCAGTTGATGTTACTCAACCTTCAACCTGCCCATGGCTAGATCACCCGGTTTCGGGTCTACACCTTGCAACTAGACGCCCAGTTAAGACTCGGTTTCCCTACGGCTCCCCTATACGGTTAACCTCGCTACAAAATGTAAGTCGCTGACCCATTATACAAAAGGTACGCAGTCACCCCGAAGGGCTCCCACTGCTTGTACGTACACGGTTTCAGGTTCTATTTCACTCCCCTCACAGGGGTTCTTTTCGCCTTTCCCTCACGGTACTGGTTCACTATCGGTCAGTCAGGAGTATTTAGCCTTGGAGGATGGTCCCCCCATATTCAGACAGGATGTCACGTGTCCCGCCCTACTCGATTTCACATCAAGGTTGTTTTCGTGTACGGGGCTATCACCCTGTATCGCCGGCCTTTCCAGGACCGTTCCACTAACTTCCAAGATGCTTAAGGGCTAATCCCCGTTCGCTCGCCGCTACTGAGGGAATCTCGGTTGATTTCTTTTCCTCGGGGTACTTAGATGTTTCAGTTCTCCCGGTTCGCCTCGCTACGCTATGTATTCACGTAGCGATACCTAGCTTATGCTAAGTGGGTTTCCCCATTCGGAAATCCGTGAGTCGTAATGTCTCTTACCGACTGCTCACGGCTTATCGCAGGTTAGTACGTCCTTCATCGCCTCTGACTGCCAAGGCATCCACCATGTACGCTTAGTCACTTAACCATACAACCCCAAGAAGTGTCGGTGAAACCGGCACAGCTTGTTGTCGTACAACAAGGACCAAATAAAATTTGGTTTTCGCCAAGAAGTTTCCAAAGCACTTGTAACAAATGTTTGAGAACTACTTTTTAAATCAGCTTTCCAGATTGTTAAAGAGCA
>NZ_JAPDBZ010000229.1:0-3018 GCF_027705505.1 Aeromonas sp. QDB56 | reverse complement strand
GTACGACAACAGGTCAACTGAGCGAAATCGGCGCCTGAGAGACTGCTGTCCTGCTTTGGAATTGTGCAACAAGGCCAATCTGTTCATGAATAATTCATGCCATCCGTGATAATCATACCCGCAAGCTGCAACACAAAAAGGGACTGGCAGCCTGCCATGCGCCTCGCTGAGCTTGCACAAGCAGAGCATGCCCCCACCTACATGAGAGTGAAAGAGTCAAAATGAAAAAGATGCTGACCCTGTTTGCCCTGATCCTGGCCATTGGCCTTGGGGCACCCATCGCCGAGGCCAAGAAACTTGGTGGCGGCAAATCCTTTGGCAAGAGCTACAAGACGGCTCCGGCCCAACCTGCGGCCAAGCCGGTCGACACCAAGAACCCGACCGTGGGCGCCCAGGCACCCAAGAAAGGCGGCATGATGGGCGGCCTGCTGGGTGGTCTGCTGGCCGGCGGCCTGTTTGCCTACCTGCTGGGCAGCGGTGCCTTCGAAGGTCTGCAAGGGATGGACTTCCTGCTGATCGCCCTGCTGGCACTGGGCGGTGTCTTCCTGTTCCGAGCCCTGCGCAGGAACAAGGCGGCAGCGGCCCAGCCACAGACGGCCTATGCGGGTTATCAACCGCCCCAGAGCGCGGCGCCCCAGCAGTTCGAGCAGAGCCACAGCGCCCCGCAGGCCACCGGTTTTGCCGACAGCGACGTGCCCTTCCGTCTGCCTCCGGGCTTTGACATGAACGGCTTCCTGGCCGGTGCCCGCGATCACTACCGCACCCTGCAAGAGGCCTGGAACAAGAACGACCTGGAGAAGATCCGCGAGTACGTGAGCCCCGAGCTGTTCGAGCACCTCAAGGCTGAACGCGCCGAGCTCTCCGGTGAGCAGCACACCGAGGTGATGTACGTGGACACCCAGCTGGTCCGTGCCGACTACGGCAGCGACTGGGCCCAGGTGAGCGTGCGCTTCAGCGGCCGCTACATGGACCGTCAGGAGCAGGTCGAGGAGGACATCAAGGAGGTGTGGCACCTCGAGCGTGATCTCGCCAAGGACAATGCCCCTTGGCATATCGTCGGCATCGAGCAGCTCTAAGGCTCAACCGACCCATTTCATCAAGGCGACCTCAGGGTCGCCTTTTTATTGCCATCAGATCGTGTCATGCCCTATTTCGGGGCAGCTTCCCGTAGCAGGATATATTTCCCGAGAGACAATGCTGATGACATTGAAAATAAAAAGAGAGGCAGCCATGGCTGCCTCTCTTTTTTATTGGCTCGGGGTGCAGGGATTATTTGCAACCCTCTACCGAGGTGGAGTTGATATAGCTGACCTCGCCGGCCGGCTGATAATCGGCGACCTGAATGGTCTTCTTCGCCGCGATATAATCCTTCAGCACACCGGCATCCACCAGACCGGCATTGATGGTGTCGATCTTCGGATAACCGTCACCACCGGCCGCGCTGAAGCTCGGGATGGAGAAGCTGTAGGTTGCTGCCGGATCGAAGGCCTTGCCGCCGATGGTGGCGATGTCCACGCTCTTGGCCTGGCAATCCACCGTCATCTTGATGCCGCCGAACTGGGCATAGCCACCGGTATTGGCGGTCTTGGTCGCGACCTGACCCAGGTAGGTCAGCAGCTCGTTGCCGCTCATGGTCGCCTTGTTGACGGTGTTGCCGAACGGATGCACGGTCAGCACGTCACGGTAGCTGATGTCCCCTGCCGCGATGGAGGCACGCACCCCGCCGGAGTTGACGATGCCAAAGTCGGTGCTCAGCTTCTCGGCAGTCGCGGTGGTGATGAGACGACCCAGGTTGGTCTGCTTGTTGCGCACGTTGGCGCGCTCACCGTCCAGTACGCCATCGGTGGCACCGATGACCACACCCAGCTCCTGCTGTCCCTTCTCCTGATAGGTGAGCAGGGTGTTGTAGAGCTCGGGATCCTTGACGATCTCTTCTTGGATGAAATCACCGTCCGCATTCTTCAGGTTGACCGGGATCAGATCGTACTGGGTCAGGGTCAGCTTGCCATTCTGATAGTCAAACTGGGCACGACCCACATACTTGCCCCACTCGTGAGCCTGCATGATCCAGATGCCGTTCTGCTGATCCGGCTGGCAGTCGTCGCCCGGCTTGAAGTCGGCGTACTTGTCCGGGGTGCCCGGCTCCATGCAGACCGGGTTCTGGGAGTGACCACCGATGATGGCGTCCAGGGTGCCTGCCGGCAGCGCACGGGCCATCTCCACGTCACCCGGTGCGTTGCTGCCGTGCTGACCATTCTCGTAATGGCCCATGTGGGTGATGGCAAGAACCAGGTTCGCCTCTTTGTTGTCGCGGATCTGCTTGCCGAGATTGGCGGCTTCCGTGGTCGGATCGCGGAACTCGAGGGTCTGGACGTTGTTGGGATCCACCAGCTGGGCGGTGTCCTCTGTGGTCAGACCCAGCACGGCGACCTTGAGGCCGCTCTCCAGCTTGAACACCTTGTAGGGATCGAAGTAGCGCTTGCCGCTCGTCTTGTCATAGATGTTGGCGGAGATCATCGGGAACTGGGCCCACTGACGCTGTTTCTCGAGGATGGTCAGGGGGTTGTCGAACTCGTGGTTGCCCACCGCCATGGCATCGTAACGGATGCTGTTCATGGCCATGAAGTCCGGCTCTGCATCCTGCAGATCCGACTCTGGCACCCCGGTGTTGACGTCACCGCCGGAGAGCACCAGCACTTCGCTGCCCGCCGCTTTCGCCTCGGCACGCAGCCGCTCGACCAGGGTCTTCTGGGCCGCCATGCCATATTCGCCCTTGTCGTTGTGCCAGAAACGACCGTGGGTATCATTGGTATGCAAAATGGTCAGCTTGCAGACATTTTCGGTGCAGGGGGCGACGCTGTCGTTGCTTGAGGTATTGCAGCCGCTCAATGCGGCAAACACTGCCAGTGCGATACTTCCTTTGACAAATTTATAATTCATTTCCATACCTGATTACCCATGACCCTCAGCCAGCTTCAAGAGCCGATATGGCATCGGAGGGCTTGCCACGACTGCATG
>NZ_JAPDBZ010000228.1:0-3029 GCF_027705505.1 Aeromonas sp. QDB56 | reverse complement strand
ATCATGCCTCCCTCATTTTTTAGCCCTGATACTACGTGGACTGGAACTCAAATTCTCTTAAGTGAACAGCATTGGCCCCATCAGGGAGCCGATGAAGAGCACGGAGGGTACCGTGAGGGCGATGGTGGCCAGCACGGAGCCGAAGTAGAGATTCATGGCCCGCTGCAACTGGTTGTTGAAGGCCGCCTTGATGGCGCCGACCGCTTCGGGGGCGAGTACGATACAGGCGACGATGAAGCCACCCAGTGCCATCGGGGCTTCCATCACGTGCACCCCGTAGTTGATGGGGATGGCCAGGGTCTTGGCCAGCAGGATCACCACCACCAGGTAGGCGAGCAGCAAGAGGGTGTGATAGACGTTGCTCTGCAGCGGGCCGTGGTGATCCTCGAGATCCTCATGATCACTGTCGACGAAGAAGTGGCTGTGGCTGCGGGTCTGGATCAGCAGGAAGACACCATAGAGCAGGATGGAGATGATGATCAGCATCCATGACATGGCCTTGGAGAGGCTGCCCAGAGTGCCGCCCTGGGTGAAGTTCGGCAGGACCAGACAGAGCAGTGCCAGAGGAATGATGGCCACCAGATAGGATTTGACCCCGTCCAGATTGAAGTTCTGGGTGTGATAGCGCCAGCCGCCAAACAGCAGGGTGAAGCCCACCAGACCGTTGGTGACCAGCATCACCACCGCGAACATGGTGTCCCGGGCCATGGTGGGATTGGGATCGCCGGTCAGCATGACGGAGGAGATCATCACCACTTCCAGGGAGATGACCGAGAGGGTCAGGATCAGGGTACCGAAGGGTTCCCCGAGCTTGATGGCGAGGGCGTCAGAGTGACGCACGACTGAGAAGATGGCCCAGGTCACGATGGCAAGCAGGGCCAGCGACACCGGCAGGTAGACCGCAAGGGGGGTTGTCTCTGCCAGCAGGTCGCTCCCTAGGGTTTTGAAGAAGAGCAGGGTCAGCAGACCGGCAGGCAGAGCAATCTCTTGTCGGATAAAAGACTTCATAGGCAGTGGTTCTCATCTCGGGGCGGCCTCGGCCGACGGGGTATGGAGCGACTTGGTGCACCCAAGGTGCACAGACCCATGATAAGGGGAGATGCTTCTCATGCGGAGCATCATTTTGTTGCAAAGGGTGAGAGGCGGGGCAGATACCGCCTCAGTGCGGGTCGGAGGGGCTGGTTGTCTCGCCCTCTTGCCATGCCATCAGCCAGATCTTCAGTTTGCTCAGGGGCATGGGCTTGGCATAGACGTAGCCCTGGATCAGGTGGACTCCGTGGCGATGCAGATAATCCACCTGCTCCTGGGTTTCGACCCCTTCGGCGATCATCTCCATGCCCGATTTGAGGCCGAAAGCGATGGTGGCATCCAGCACGCTGCGCTTGAGGTCGTCCGTGCCTATGGTATCCACGAACATCTTGTCGATCTTGATCTGGCGAATGCCGAGCCGTTGCAGGTAAGCAAAGCCGCCATAGCCGGTGCCGAAGTCATCCAGCTTGAAGTGATAGCCCCTCTCCTGCAGAGCTGCGATCTCCGCCATGGCCCCCTGGATGTGCTTGATGGGATCCCGCTCGGTGAGTTCGAAGGTGAGGCGGGCCGGCGAGGGCCAGCCATGGCGCTGCAACTGGGTGCGCAGACGAGGTTGCTCGATATGGCCCGCCACCAGATTGACGCTGACCCACTGATGCGGGGCCAGGACGGGGAGATCCGCCAGGATGCGCTCCAGCAGTTGATCCGTCATCGGCAGGATGAGCCCCTGCTCTTCCGCATAGGCGATGAAGGTGCCTGGCGACACCAGATCCCGTCCTCGCTGCCAGCGCAGCAAGGCCTCGAATCCCACTACCCTTCGGTTTCTGCTGTCCACTATGGGCTGATAGAAGGGGATGAACTCCCGCCGAGCCAGCCCTCTTTGCAGCAATCCTTTGAGGGATCGCCGGTAGTTTCTAAGGCCCCAGTAGAGGGCCGCCAGCAGCACCCCCAGCGCCCCGGCCGACCAGAGGCCATCACGGTGTATCTGTGAGCGGGCGTAGCGTTTCAGTGCCTCGCCAGCCCAGAGGGTCTGTTCCACCTGATGCTGGGGGTCGAAACTGAGCAGCCGCATCGGGTTTGCCTCTTCTCGAATGTGCTTGTTGCCACGGGGGAAAAAGAGCCCGGACTGGGTCGGGTGCTTGTGGTTGAACTCCAGGTAGAAACAGTCGTTGCAGGGGGTGCGCAGCAGCTCATGGCTCCAGCTGCTGTCGAGCACCCAATAGGCCAGATTGCCGTTGCGTCTCGCATAGACCAGGGTTTCGCGTTCGGTATCGAACATGGGGGCCGTGCTGGAAATATGAAAGTCGGGGGAGACCGGTATGCCGGCGTCGGCAAGCTGGGGCAGGGCGGGGCCCAGGGTGGAGCAGCCGCTCCCGTTGGCAAGCTGCAGGCCGGCCAGGCGAATATGGCGGTTGTAATACTGGGGTGAGCGCAGCAGCGCCATGTCTTTGGGGCCGCAATCGAAGGCAAAGTGGGCGAGTTGAGCGGGGACATCGTGATCCAGGAGCTGGTTGCGCTCCTACTGGTAGTCGAGCAGAGCCCTTTCCTTTGTCTGCAACAGGTGGTGAGCCAGCTTGTCGCTCAACAGGGGGGTGAGCAACAGCATCAGCAGCGGGGGCAAACAGAAGAGGCCCAGAGGAATTCATAACGGAGATCGTGCAGACATGGTGGGCACCCTTCTTCCCTGAAATGAAACAACCCGATTGAGGCTCAAGCATCATAGCATTAGCTGCATCGATTTGAGCCAAGTTGGTCACACTTGGAACAAAAATGATAATTAATTGATAAATAAAGGATATGGCTACACACCTGAACAAGATTCAATCGCTGACCTGTCATAAATGACAATTGTCCAGCTTATCTGAAGTGGCTAAAGTAACGGTGCGGTTTGACTCACCGTGTGTTCAATACTCCTGTATCTATTTTCCTGATTACCCATGACCCTCAGCCAGCTTCAAGAGCCGATATGGCATCGGAGGGCTTGCCACGACTGCATGCCC